>CAVHBF010000125.1:0-3342 GCA_963634195.1 Bacteroides thetaiotaomicron
GTATAATACTCTTGGGGGGGGTAATAATATTCGGGGTGTCAGTTGGTCACGTCGGTTGGGCAATTTCGTGATAGCCGGCACGAACAACACCGTTGACATTAGGAGTCGTCTCCCTAAGGAAGTTCGCATTGCTGTCTTTGGCAACAATCACCGTTTGGTTGTGGAAGATGGTGTCGTGTTCAAGAGTGGTCAGATTTGGTTTGAAGATTATGACTGCGAGATGGTCATTGGCTCGGGAACGACAATCGAAGCCGCAGAATTGGCGGTGGCCGAGAATGGCACGAAGCTTACAATCGGTCGAGACTGTATGTTCTCAAGGGGAATCAGAATAAGCACTACCGATTCGCACTCGATCCTGTCAGTGGAAACAGAGTGTAGGATTAACCCCGCAAGGGATATAGAGATAAATGACCACGTTTGGTTGGGGTACAATGTGACCATAAACAAGGGGGTGACTGTCGGCGAGAATTCCGTAGTCGCCGGCAATTCGGTAGTGACCAAGACTGTGCCTTCCAACTCCATTGTTGCGGGTGTACCTGCACGGGTGGTCAAGACCGGTATCTTCTGGAGTAGACAAAGGGTCTGAGACACCGCTATGCCAAATGCAACATTACATATGAAAACTGCCTCGTCGGCGTATGTCCCATATCCGGAATCGGATGGGGATGGCGGCGTGATTAGACTGAGAAAACAAGTATGAGGATATTGCATATTACCGCTGTTCGTTCCGGCAGCACTGGTCGGACAGCCACGGATTTGAAGACTGTTGTTGCCAAGAAAGGCGGAGAATACAAAATTGCGTTTTCCGTGCCAGACGGCAAGCCTCTGGACGGGGATATCCTGATAGGAAACGGCTTTGATCACAAGGTTCATGCGTTTTTGTCGAGACTGCTGGGGCTGCAGGGCTATTTCTCGTATTTTGCCACAAGGAGGTTTTTGAACCGGATCAAGGCTTACCGCCCCGATATAGTACAGCTTGGCAACCTTCACGCTAACTACATCAATTTGCCGCAGCTGTTCCGTTTTCTCGCAACGGAGCGCATCCCTGTTGTGATGATACTTCACGACTGTTGGTTCTTCACTGGCAAGTGTATGCATTTCACTGTCTGCGGTTGCATGAAATGGAAGACGCAATGCCGCCGCTGTCCGGCGTGGAAGACGGGCAACAGTAGCTGGCTTTTTGACAGGAGTGCCAAGATGTTTCGCGACCGCAAGAGATGGTATGAAGGACTTGTTTCCCTCACCGTCATCGCCGTCTCCGACTGGGAGAAAAACCTCGCCAGACAGTCGCCGCTTTTTGCCGCAGCCAATGTGACGAGAGTGTACAATTGGATAGACACCGCTGTCTTTCGCCCTGCCTCGCAGGAGGAAAAAGCCGCCGTGGCGGATCGGTATCGTCTTGATCCGAATACGCGTTACGTCCTATCGGTGGGAGCGGGATGGCCGGCTGCAGGGACAAAAACCATGGATGCCGTCAATTTGGCCCGGCAACTTCCTGACGGATACAGGCTGGTTGTAGTCGGTGGCGGCGATGCCGGAGTGTTCCCTGCCGGGGTCGTGCGTATCCCCTATACGGCAAACCCGCGGGAACTGGCAGTACTCTACTCCTTGGCCGAGGCATATATCCACTTTTCGGTGGAAGACACGTTCGGCAAGGTGATAGCCGAAGCGATGGCTTGCGGCACAGTCCCCATAGTGTTCAACTCCACCGCCTGTTGCGAGACCGCCAGTCCGTATGGCCTCGTTGTGGAGCCGCATGACACGAAAGCGATGGTTGGAGTCATTCCCCTTGCGGCAGAACCCGACAGGAGGACTGCCGTGCGGCAGTATGCACTTGACAACTACTGCCGTCCCCAAAATATGGAGGTCTATTGGGGAGAAAGTCTATGATTCAGACATTTGCAGAGAAATCACATGGAAAAGAGTAGAATAAAATATATCTGCTACTATGACCTGCCTGATGCGAAAGTCCGCAGGAGCCATGTTCTTGCTGCCACCAACAAACTGGACTATATCTGGCAAGTGCTGAACCGCATTGGGTATGGTGTTGACGTCATTTCCGCCAGTTGCTGCGGAGAAACGAAATTGCGCTATTGCCATGGTGGAGTCCGGCGGTTTGGCGGGGACAACACGTTGCGCCTGTTCCCGTCGCTGGGAGGACCGAAAATAATACGTGTACTCGGAAGATATTATCTGTGGCTGCGTTTCTTCTTTTGGTTTCTTTTCAATGTCAAGCGGGGTGAGACAGTCATTGTGTACCATTCACTGGGATATTGCAGGTTGCTCGCGCTGCTCCGGCGTTTGACCGGTTGTCGTATTGTCGGGGAGATAGAGGAAATCTATCAGGACGTGTCACCACAGAAGCCTTCGGTGTGCAAGGCGGAACATGCTTTTGCCGAATGTTGTGCGGGATATATTTTTCCAACAAACCTGTTGGACATGAAGCTCAATCCGCATGGCAAGCCCTGCGTGCTCGTACATGGCATTTACTCCGTTGAGCCGTCGCGGAATGTCAGATGGGATGACGATGACATGCATGTGGTCTATGCCGGTACTTTCGATCCGAACAAGGGCGGAGCCGTCGCTGCTGCTACTGCTGCTGCATATCTCCCTAAAGGGTATCATGTCCATATCTGCGGTTTCGGCAGTGAAAACGAAGAAAAATCCATTGTTGAGACAATCGGTCGGGTTAATGCCCGGACTGAAGCCACGGTTACTTTTGACGGCTTGTTGCGTGGAGAGGATTTCATCGTGTTTCTTCAGAAATGCCATATCGGGCTCAGCACCCAGAACCCTGATGCGGCGTTCAACGCCACATCGTTCCCGTCCAAGATACTGACCTATCTTTCCAATGGTCTGCAAGTGGTCAGCATCCGGATACCTGCCATCGAACAATCGGCGGTGGCGGACTGTGTCTTTTTCTATGACAGGCAAGAGCCTAAAGAGATTGCCAAAGCTATTGTCGCGGCTTCCGTCAAACAGACCGACAGCAAGCAGCAGCTAAGGGAAGCGGACAAAAAATTTGGCGAAGAGTTGAAAAACCTTATGCAATTGTCAAACAAACTGTAAGTATAATACCCGTGGACATAAGTATGCCCTAAATTAATTCCGCCAACTGATATGTTTAAAAAGCTTGTTTATTTGTTTCGTTCTGTTTACTTCAACCTGCGTTACCTCCCGTTGGGATTAGCGATAAAACTCCCTGTTTATGTAATGACGAGAGTCAAAGTAAAAGCGCAAAGAGGACAAGTTATAATCTCAAACCCAAGGAGATTTTGTGTCGTATTAGGGGGGGTAGCCCAGGGATGCAGCACTTTGATAGCGTGATATTCTTGGCTTCTG
>CAVHBF010000125.1:3413-5505 GCA_963634195.1 Bacteroides thetaiotaomicron
TCTCAAACCCAAGGAGATTTTGTGTCGTGTTAGGGGGGGGTAGCCCAGGGATGCAGCACTTTGATAGCGTGATATTCTTGGCTTCTGGCAGCAAGTTGATAATAGATGGTTCTGCTATTTTTGGCGAGGGTACAACCTTGCGGTGTGACAAGGGTGCCTCTATCCATATTGGAGACAAATTCTATTGCAACTGTAACTGCTATTTCCGTAGTAATAATAGTATATCCTTTGCTGATGATTGTACGTTGGGTTGGAACGTTCAGATTAATACGACAGATGGTCATCCTGTCTATCATCATGGAAAACTTACAGAGATGAGCAAACCTGTTTCGATAGGTCGCCATGTATGGATAACGTCAAATGTTATTATCTCGAAAGGAGCTTCTATCTCAGATGGTTGTATCGTGGCGCAAGGAGCAGTGGTCAACAAATCTTTTACAGAATCGAATGTCTTGCTGGGCGGAGTTCCTGCAAGGCAGATTGCTGAAAATATAGGATGGAAAAGATAATTATCTTATGATTAAAGAAATAGTAAGAGGTCTACGAGTGCTGTACACTCTGTATGTCGGACCGCAAAAGGCGAAGTTTGCATATAAGCATCCTTCTGCAACTATTGGTTCCCCATGTATTATCTGTGGGGCGGAAAACATCACATTAGAGGAAAACGTCTCCATAGGTGCTGACTCAATCATGTTCGCACCTTTGGCTAAACTTCATATCAAACGGAATTCCTTCACAGGCCCGAGAGTATTCTTCTCTACAGGCAATCATTATTCGAAGTTCGGGAAATTTATGAAGTTCACAACTGACGAAGACAAGAGAAAGGACGGCGTGAAATTGAACCATGATGTGCTGGTGGAAGAGGATGTTTGGATTGGGGCTAATGTGTCGGTTCTTTGCGAACGTATTGGCCGTGGGGCGATTTGTGCTTGCGGAGCAGTCCTGAAACGTGATGTGCCACCTTATGCAGTTGTGGGGGGGTACCGGCGCGTGTGTTGAAATTTCGCTTCACTCTCGAAGATGTAATTGCGCATGAGAAACAGCTTTATGCGCCAGAAGAGAGAATTGGCGAAGAGAAATTGCGTGAAATCTTCAAAAAATACCAATCATGAATTTTGATGTGGCAATAAATGTTGATGATAATTACATTCAGCATTGCATGGCAATGTTGTGTTCTTTGTATGAGAACAATTCTGCACATACAATCTCATTGCATGTGCTCACTAAATCATTGACGGAGACAAATAAAAAGCTGATGGACGACTTGTCTTCACGATATAATAACAAATGTTTTTTTTATGTTGTGGACGAGTCGCCTTTGGAAGGAGTGCAATTCCGTTCGGAACGTCCTCTGAGCAAGGCGGCCTACTATCGTTTGCTTTTGGGAAGCGTTCTCCCAAAGGAAATGGAGAAGGTCCTTTATCTGGATTGTGACATAATAGTACTGAGAGATGTCTCCGAGATATTTCAATTGGAGCTTGACGATTATGCCTTGGCGGCATCACTAGACACGTTTCCATATACGCAGCAACATAGATTGCAGTTGAGTATGGAAGCGGGGGAGAGAACTTTCTGTTCGGGTGTGATGTTGGTGAACCTTAAATATTGGAGAGACTATAATTGCGAGCCAAAGCTTTTGGAATACGCCAAGAGACATCGTAAGGAGGTTTATCTTCACGACCAGGATGTACTCAACTACTTGTTTAAAAAACACTGGTTTCTATTACCACCCAAATGGAATAGAGATGCCTATGTTCATATGTGCCAAGAATATAGCGGATATAAATCTTTCGACTATAAGGAGTATCGGGAATCTCCCATGTTGCTTCATTACGCCTCTGTAGGTATCAAGCCATGGTATGATGCATATACACCGTTCAAGGCTGAATATATGAAGTATCTCAAGTTCTCTGGGTTCCAACCTGTGAAAATGACACCAGTAAGCATGAAGAAGAAAATTAGCTTGTTGCGAACAACAGTATCTTTTTATTTGAGGGAGATATTTATTTGGCGCTTTTCTCCCAAATCGGTCATAAGAAAAATTTTGCATACATTTTTCTAATGACCGCCATTAGAAAAAAGAGATTATATG
>CAVHBF010000126.1:0-4523 GCA_963634195.1 Bacteroides thetaiotaomicron
TGCCAGAGCCGTGTGTGGCTGGTGTGTGAGGAAAAAGACGGGAATCTGCATTTCAGGGCGGAGAGCGATGCCTTGATAGTGAAAGGAATCATCTCGTTGCTCATAAAGGTTTTGTCGGGACACAGTGCGGCAGAAATTCTTGCCGCCGACCTTTATTTCATCCACGACATAGGGTTGACGGAACACCTGTCGCCCACCAGATCCAACGGTCTGCTGTCAATGCTCAAGCAGATGCGTCTCTACGCCTTGGCGTACAGTACAAAAAAATGACTGCACGGAACGTTGTCCCGCTGCAGCTAAAGAATATTAAGGTAAAAAAACACAACATGACATTTGAAGAATTAGGAGTTAGCAAACCGATACTTGATGCTATAGAGGAATTGGGCTTTGTATCGCCCATGCCTATACAGGAAGCCGTGATACCGTTCCTGCTGAACGAGAACCGTGACACGATAGCCTTGGCACAGACGGGCACGGGAAAGACTGCCGCTTATGGCATTCCCCTGCTGCAGAATATTGACGTGGCGAGAGTCGAGCCGCAGGCTGTCATACTTTGCCCAACCAGAGAACTGTGTCTGCAGATTTCCGAAGACCTTAAGGATTTTTCCCGTAACATTGACGGTTTGTATGTACTGCCTGTCTATGGCGGTTCAAGCATAGAAAGCCAGATAAAGTCCCTGAAAAGAGGGGTTCACGTGATTGTGGCAACCCCGGGCAGGCTTATCGATTTGATGGAGCGCAAGGTAGCCAATCTGAAATCAGTGACGCGCATTGTTCTTGACGAAGCCGACGAAATGCTCAATATGGGCTTCAGCGAAAGCATTGATGCCATACTTGAGGGCATTCCGTGCCAGCACCAGACAGAACTGTTCTCGGCAACCATGAGCAAGGAAATAGCCAAGATTGCCGCCAACTATCTTGACGACCCCAAAGAGATCGTTGTGGGTTCGCGCAACGAAGGTGCCGAGCACGTAAACCATGAGTACTACCTTGTGCAGGCCAAGGACAAATACCTTGCGCTGAAGAGGGTAGTGGACTTCTACCCCTATGTGTATGCCATAGTGTTCTGCCGCACCCGTATTGAAACGCAAGAGGTAGCCGATGCATTGATAAAAGACGGGTATAACGCGGAAGCGTTGCACGGCGATCTCTCGCAGGCGCAGCGTGACCTTACGATGCAGAAGTTCAGACAACACAACCTGCAGTTGCTCGTTGCGACCGACGTGGCGGCCCGCGGGCTGGACGTAGACGACCTCACTCATGTCATAAACTACGGGTTGCCCGATGATGTGGAAAACTATACCCATCGCAGCGGCAGAACCGGCCGTGCCGGCAAAAAAGGCACGTCAATATCCATTATCCACGTAAAGGAAAAGGGGAAAATCAAGCGCATAGAACACACCATAGGCAAACAGTTCAAGGCCAAGACTCTGCCCGCGCCAAAGGATATCTGCATAAAGCAACTGTACAAGGTGATTGACCAGCTGGAGCGCGTAGAGGTGGCAGAAGACGACATTGCGCCTTTCCTGCCGGAAGTGATGCGCAAACTGGACTGGCTTGACAAGGAAGACGTGATAAAACGGCTCGTCATGATGGAGTTCGGCCGTTTTCTCAACTATTATGCCAAAGCTCCGGAAATCAGGCAGCCTGATGACAAGCCGGTCAAGAAAGACCAACGCCGCGGCAAATCCTCTGGTCGGGGTGAAGCGGAGTCCGGTTACGCGCGCTTTTTCATCGCATTGGGCAAGCGTGACAATTTCTATGCCCGTGACATTATCGGTATTATAAACCGTTACACAAGTACGCCAGTCAACATAGGGCGCATTGACCTGATGACAAATTTTTCGTTTTTTGAAGTGCCCGAAGAACAGGCCGGAATCATAGAACGCTCCATGCGTCATGTCAATGTCAAGGGACGCGGTGTCGCGGTGGACAGGGCCGATGCTGCCAACGCGACCGGTGGCAGGCAGAAAGGGCGTTCCCGGACCAAGGCAGAGTCCAACGCTCCCAGAGGCGACAGAAAATACAAGAAAAACGATTGGAAACAGTTCTTTGAGACCCCGGAAGACGACAAAAGGAAAAAACGCAGGAAACAACGCGGATGAAGAGAATCCTCACAGTATTAATGTCGGTTGCCGTCTGCATGACGGTAAGTCCTCAGCAAAATCTTCTGCTGAAAGTCGGTGCGGGCTTGGTTTCTCACTACAATGCCCATACCGAAGATGTCGGCGCATTCTGCATAGGGCTGGGCTATGAATATGAGTTCAACCAGAAATTGTCGGTTTCATCGGGTCTCATGTATTTTGCCAAGGGGTGGAAAATGCCCGACAGGCAGGTGCCTGCATATGATGACAGCGGAAACCCGGTGTATGACGAGGAAACGGGAGAACAGATTTTTGGCAGGAAAGGAGTGAAGAGTTTTGCCAATTACCTGCAGGTGCCGGTATTGTTCAACTACTACATTCACTTGTCGTCACCCCACTACATCTCGCTGTCGGCAGGTCCTTATGCCGCGATTGGTGTTGGCGGTAAGACCAAAGTATACGGCGACACCGAAAAACAGGGAAGCCAACGGATGTATTACGAACAGGAAACCTTTGGCGAAGCCGTTGGAGCTCACCGTTTTGATGCCGGTTTGACCCTTGCGGCAGGCTATGAGTACAACCGTCATATCAACCTTGCTGTCAATGCGGATCTGGGTCTGTTGAGAGTGAGCTGTCAGGGTGGACGTACCCGCAGCTTGTACCTGTCGTTCATGTATAGACTGTAGGTGATGAAGAAGTATCACGAGTATATATTTCCCAACGGTCTGAGGGTGATACACGAACCCTCGCCGACCAATGTGGTGTATTGTGGCTATATTGTGTTTGCCGGTACTCGCGACGAGGAACCGACAGACTCCGGAATGGCCCATTTCTGTGAGCACATGACGTTCAAAGGTACAGTCCGCCGCAAGGCGTGGCATGTACGCAACTGTCTGGAGCGTGCAGGCGGCGATCTCAATGCCTATACCGACAAGGAGATGACAGCATATTACGCCACCGTGCAAAAAGAGGATTTCCCGCGGGCGGTGGATCTGCTCAGTGACATTGTGTTCCACAGCACATATCCGCAGCGCGAAATAGAGAAAGAGGTGGAGATCATCATCGACGAGATTGACAGCTACAACGATTCGCCTGCCGAATTGATATATGATGAGTTTGAGGAGATGCTTTTCAGAGGGCACAGCCTTGGGCGCAATATTCTGGGCAAGGCAGATCGCCTCAGGGAGTATACCACCCGTGACGCACAGCGTTTCGTCAACAGCTATTATCTCCCCAACAATGTAACCATGTTCATCTTGGGGCGGGTGGACTTTGATCAGGCCGTACGGCTGATAGGAAAGCACACGGAAGACCTTGTGGCAAAGACCATTGCCAAGCCACAGCAGCCGCTGCCCGAATACGCTGTAGAGGAAAGGGTGTGTGACAGGAATACCCATCAGGCGCATGTGTTGATAGGCAACCGTGGCTGCAGCCGTACAGATGCAGACCAGAAGCCCCTGTTTTTGCTGAGTAACATACTTGGCGGTCCCGGGATGAATTCTTTGCTCAACGTCAGTCTGAGAGAGAAACACGGTCTGGTATATTCTGTGAGCAGCTATATGTACAGTTATCAGGATTCGGGTATATGGAGCGTATATTTCGGGTGTGATGAGTCCAAGGTGGAAAAATGCAGACATCTTGTGCTGAGCGAGCTCTCCGCCTTGTGCGACAAGCCTTTGAGTCCGCAGCGTCTTTCAATGGCCAAGAAACAGTTTTTGGGGCAGATTCTCATCTCTGGCGACTGCTTTGAAAGCTACGCTTTGGCTATGGGGCGGCACTATGCCCGCACGGGCAAACACCGCGATGTGGAGAGACTCTGCGAAAAGATCCGCGCCATCTCTGCGGAAGACATCCAGCGTGTGGCGCAAAGGATTTTCCGCCCGGACAAACTGACGACACTCATCTACAAATAAGGAGCAACAGTCATGGGCAATTTAGTACAGCTGTATGCGGCGGCTCTTAACGGACTCAAGGCGATACCCGTGGAAGTGGAAACAAATGCCTCCAAGGGCATCAAAACCACTCTCGTCGGATTGCCCGACAACGCTGTTAAGGAGAGCATTGACCGGATAACGGCAGCACTGCAGAACACGGTAGGGATGCCTACGGGGCGCAAGTACACCATAAACATGGCTCCTGCCGACATCAGAAAAGAGGGCACAGCCTACGATCTTCCTTTGGCCATATCCATTCTGGCAGCCAGCGGCGTATTGCAGTGCGCCGAACTCAAACGGTTCATGATGGTCGGCGAGTTGGGGCTTGACGGTTTGCTGCGGCCTATTCACGGCGCGTTGCCCATTGCGATAAAGGCGCGGGAGATGGGTCTTGGCGGATTGATTGTGCCAAAAGACAATGTGCGTGAGGCTGCGGTAGTAAACAACCTGAACGTCTACGGTGCCGGCAATGTCACGGAGGTGTTTGAGTTCCTTAACGGCACAC
>CAVHBF010000126.1:4533-5482 GCA_963634195.1 Bacteroides thetaiotaomicron
CCGACAGCCATAGATACCCGAAAAGTGTTTTTCGACAGGCAGACGGTATATGACAATGATTTTGCCGATGTCAAGGGGCAGGAGAGCGTAAAGCGAGCCATAGAGGTTGCCGCCGCCGGAGGGCACAACATCATTCTCATAGGAAGTCCCGGGTGCGGCAAGTCAATGATGGCAAAGCGTATTCCGTCGATATTGCCGCCGCTCACTTTGGGCGAGAGCCTTGAGACCACACAAGTCCATTCAGTTGCGGGGCGGCTGGACAAGGATTCCACGCTCATCGCCCAACGCCCGTTCCGCAGTCCGCACCATACAATTTCAGACGTGGCACTTATCGGCGGCGGAGTCAATTTCAGCCCAGGCGAGATAAGCCTTGCCCACAATGGAGTCCTGTTTCTTGATGAGCTCCCCGAGTTTTCAAGAAGTGTGCTTGAAACCATGCGCCAGCCGCTGGAAGACCGCAAAATATCCATCTCCAGGGCAAAATACAACGTAGAGCTTCCTTGCTCGTTCATGCTTGTGGCGAGCATGAATCCGTGCCCGTGCGGCTACTACAATCACCCCACCCATTCCTGTTCCTGCTCTCCCGGGCAAATCCAGAAATATATCGGCAAGATAAGCGGTCCGTTGCTTGACCGCATTGACATACAGGTAGAAGTAACGCCAGTACCGTTTGACGCCCTTAACTCTGCTCCCGACGGTGAAGCAAGTTGTGTCATACGCGAGAGGGTCATGAGTGCCCGCGCCGTTCAGGCGGAGCGCTTCAAGGATTATGCTGGGATACACTGCAATGCGCAAATGACACCCCACATGCTCAACAAGTATGCCCGTATGGATTCTGCGGCCTCAAAACGTCTGCATGATGCCATGACCAGATACGACCTTTCTGCACGGGCTTATGATCGCATTCTGAAAGTGGCGCGTACCATTGCCGATCTTGCCGGCAGTGCCG
>CAVHBF010000127.1:0-5460 GCA_963634195.1 Bacteroides thetaiotaomicron
ACATACTTGTTCATTCTGTTTGTCCCCGCTCCCATTATCCCGCGAAGGCCACCTGTTCCAAATTCCAGATTTTTATAAAAGGCATCAATCAGGGCTGTCTTGTCTTTTGCATCAAGCATGTCTTTGACTTCTTTCTGCGTTTGTTCGTCAAATGATGGAGAAAGCCAGCTTTCCGCAATTTCCGAGCATTTCTTGATTAAAGTTTCTTGTTCTGTCATAATGTTAATGGTTAAATCTATTTTCGGGTGTTTCCTGATGGATTATCTTGATGTGTGCTGTTTGGCGAATTTCATATGTGGGTCGTTTCCGAGTGGCAGAATCCGTATTTACAGACAGGCTATGCGGTTTATTCCGCAAGATACTTGTCACCGGTACATCTGATTATTTCCTTTTTTGTGGCTTGCGGATAACCGGGGTTAATCACTTTTGCCATGATAGTGTCAGACCCCTCCGACAAAACCTCAAAACTGCCGTCGGGCTTTTCCGTTTTTTCAACCATGTCGTTGTATTTGACTACCAAGTGCCATCCTAAATCTATCCATCGGGTCATCATTTCTTCCGCCATTCTGTCTGAGTATTCCGTAAGAAACGCGACGGCATCTGCCGGGTTGCTTATGGCAAGGGATTCCGCTGCAAGTTCAATATCCTTTTGTGCTGAGAAATGTTTGTCGCGCAATTCACGCAAAGCCTTCTTGACCTCCGGGTACAGCAGGGAATACCGCGGATAGACCATGTTGCTGACCCAATTCTGTACCCAGAAAGCGGATTTCATGGAGAACTTGACTGCATTAGCGTATTTCAGGGTATAACACGACGGGACTTCCGTTGCGCAACAATAGACAGGTGTATATGGAGACGTATGGGCATCATCGTTTGCAAACCACAATATGCCACCAGTCCGGTTCGGCAAGGTCGCCCTCATCTGGCTTATGAATGAAAAACTGCTTTGTTGGGTTCCGACTGGCCGCTCGTTACAGTATTTTCTCCCATCGCACTCCCACGTAAGCGGACGTGGACGGTACGGACTCAAATACGGCCCGGCACCAGGGTCTCTCGTCATGTCAAGCGGCGTGTTGTCGTAATGGTCTCCCATTGCAAGCACGACGGCATCAAAGTCCACGACGGTATCGGGTCTGACATAAAGGGGCAGCGGCTCGGCCTTAAGGTCTTTTCCTGAGGCATAATCAAAATATCGGTACATTCCCTTTGCGAAGCGGTTATATATTGACCAGACACGAGCTTCGCAGAATCTTGCACCGCCAAAGTCCAACGGGCAATATGTGTCAGCAAAGTCAAAGTCCTCGTCCTTGCCACCA
The DNA here is from genome assembly GCA_963634195.1 of Bacteroides thetaiotaomicron. Taxonomy (GTDB): domain Bacteria; phylum Bacteroidota; class Bacteroidia; order Bacteroidales; family Bacteroidaceae; genus UBA6382. The sequence continues at coordinate 1,317 of CAVHBF010000127.1, forward strand.
TACAGGTTCATCTTGCGTGCAAACGAAACGACATCTTTGGAATACAGTACTTGTGACTTAGGCAGCTTGAAGAACTGGTGTATCCTGCTTTGGTTGGCATGAACGCAAACCGCATCGTCGGGAATACGGACGGCCACCCATACTGCACCGCGCTCCTTTGCGCCTTTCCCTACCATCTCCATTATATACGCCTCATTTGAATCTGCGATAGAGAAAGTCTCCCCCTCCGAACAATATCCGTAACGCTGGACAAGCTCGTCCATAACCCTAATGGCTTCCCTTGCTGTCTTTGCCCGTTGCAAAGTGATATATATCAGTGAGCCATAGTCAATTATCCCTGTTGTGTCAACTAATTCTTCACGTCCTCCAAATGTCGTTTCGGCAATCGTAAGCTGGTGTTCGTTGATATTGCCCACAACATTGTACGTCTCCTCGGCTTCGTCTATTTCTCCAAGATACTTGTTTGTTTCCCAGTCCCGGACTATACGCTTCGCTCCTTTTTTGTGCTTTCCTGCCGCAAAATGTTGCATAACACCGTATGCCCCGTAACTGTCTGCACTGTAACTGACAAAAACACAGCCGTCCCTGCTCGCCTTCTTGCCAACAATAATATTAGTACAAGCCAAGACTGCCGTCAAGGGAGACGTCGCGGCAACGAACGCAACCAAGATTTTCAAAAAACCTCTATTCATTTCTCTGCAAACATCAGACGGCCTTGAAACTCAAGTCCAAACATTTAACGGAGTGAGTCAAAGCACCCACGCTGACGAAGTCCACGCCGCATTCCGCATAACTTCGTATTGTGTCAGCCGTAATGCCCCCCGAACTCTCAATTTCCGTTCGTCCGTCTATGATCTTCACGGCCTTGCGGGTATCGTTGACACTGAAATTGTCCAGCATTATGCGGTCTGCTCCCCCGTGCGCCAGAGCCTCTTCCAACTCCTTGAAGTCACGTACTTCAATCTCAATTTTAAGTTTTTTGTCGTTTTCTCTCAGATAAGCCTGCGCTCTGTCAAGGGCATTTTTGATGCCTCCGGCAAAATCAACGTGGTTGTCCTTCAGCAATATCATGTCAAACAATCCGATACGGTGGTTTTCTCCCCCACCGATCTTTACAGCCATTTTCTCCAGCACCCGCATCCCCGGGGTTGTCTTGCGCGTGTCCAGAACTTTGCATTTGGTTCCCTCCAGAAGTTTCATGTATCTGGCGGTAGTGGTGGCGATGCCGCTCATCCGTTGCATGACATTCAGCATAAGCCGCTCTGTCTGAAGGAGAGAGCGCACTTTGCCTTTTGTGACAAAGACCACGTCACCGACAGCGACCCTCGTCCCATCCGAAATAAGCTGTTCCACTTCCAGAGACGGGTCAAATCTGTGGAAAATTCTTTTTGCCACCTCGACCCCCGCTATTATGCCGTCTTCTTTTACCAGAAGTTTTTGCGCACCCATGGCATCTTCAGGAATACAGCACAGCGTTGTATGGTCACCATCTCCTATGTCCTCGGCAAAAGCCAAATCTATTAACCTGTCTTCCAGCTCGTCTACTATGTACATTGCAGCTCTTTTTAATTTTTTTCAACAAAACGCCCTTTACTGTCAACGCGCCTTGCGTCAGTGCTGGCCATTCAACGGTTTTACGGACAGTTCAAGTTCGTCCAACTGCTTGCGGTCCACTACAGACGGCGCGTCAAGCATGACATCGCGTCCGGAATTGTTCTTGGGGAATGCGATACAGTCCCTTATGGAATCAAGACCGGCAAAAAGGCTTACGAAACGGTCAAGTCCGTAAGCAAGACCGCCGTGAGGAGGAGCTCCGTATTTGAAAGCGTTCATAAGAAACCCGAACTGCTCCTGGGCCTTCTCCGGGGTGAAGCCCAGCACTTCAAATATCTTAGCCTGCAGAACGGCATCGTGAATACGGATAGAACCGCCGCCCACTTCAACGCCGTTGCACACCATGTCATAGGCATCCGCCAACACGCTTGCGGGGTCTGTGTCAAGTTTGGACACATCGCAAGGTTTCGGTGCCGTAAACGGGTGGTGCATTGCCATGAGACGCTGTTCTTCATCGCTCCATTCAAACATCGGGAAATCCACAACCCACAACAATGCGAATTTGTTTTTGTCGCGGAGCCCTAACCGATTTCCCATTTCAAGGCGGAGCTCACATAATTGTTTGCGCGCTTTCATGGCATCCGTCCCGCTTATTATCAGTATCAGATCGCCTGCCGTGGCTTCCATTTTGTGTGCCATTGCGGCAAGCACATTCTGGTCATAGAATTTGTCAACGCTGCTCTTTACCGTACCGTCTTCCTGAACGCGGGCATAGACAAGACCCTTTGCACCAATCTGGGGACTCTTGACAAAATACGTCAACTCGTCAAGCTGTTTCCGTGTATATGAAGCGCAGCCTTTTGCGCAGATTCCTCCGATATATCCGGCTTCATTGAATACGCCAAAACTGCCGGTGTCCTTGAGCACGTCCATCAACTCCACGAACTCCATACCAAACCGCATGTCAGGTTTGTCGCTGCCGAAACGGGACATGGCCTCCGTCCAAGGCATCCGGATGAACGGGGCTTCGCCCAAATCGTATCCCCTGACTTCTCTGAAAAGGAATTTGGTCATTTCCTCGAAGATTCTGATAATGTCATCCTGCTCCACGAAACTCATCTCGCAGTCTATCTGCGTAAATTCCGGCTGGCGGTCTGCCCGCAGGTCTTCGTCGCGGAAACATTTCACGATCTGGAAATACCTGTCCATTCCGGCTACCATCAAAAGCTGCTTTAACGTTTGGGGGCTTTGTGGCAGTGCATAGAACTGACCGGGGTTCATGCGCGAGGGGACGATGAAGTCACGGGCACCTTCAGGGGTACTGCCCACCAGCACCGGCGTTTCTATTTCAAGGAAGCCCTTTGAGTCAAGGAAGCTCCTGACTGCAAGACAAAACTTGTGGCGCAGTTCCAGATTGGCCCTGACACAGTTGCGCCGCAAGTCCAGATAACGGTATTTCATCCTGATATCATCGCCGCCGTCGGTCTTGTCTTCTATGGTGAACGGAGGAACCAGACTCTTGTTCAGCACATGGAGCTCAGATGCTGCTATTTCAATGTCGCCGGTTCCTATCTTAGGATTCTTGTTGTATCTTTCATTGACAGTACCGACCACTTGGACGACAAATTCGCGTCCCAGCTTGTTTGCCTCGTCGCAGAGATCCTTGTCAATTTCTTCGTTGAATACTATTTGGGTGATTCCATAGCGGTCACGTATGTCCACAAATGTCATGCCGCCCATCTTGCGGGTCTTTTGTACCCAGCCCGACAGAGTCACTTTCTTCCCGACATCGGAAATACGAAGCTCGCCACAAGTTCTTGTTCTGTACATAATTGTTTTCTTAGGTGTTTTTACACGTTCTTGATATACTCGACTATCCAGTGCCCTACTTCGGCTGTTCCGAATTTTCCTCCGTCATGGACTTGGATTTCAGGCGTGCGCACATTGGCCTCAAGCGAAGCGTCAACCGCCTGCCTTACAAGTTTCCCCTCTTCCGCCAGATTAAAATATTCAAACAGCATTGCCACTGACAGGATCTGCGCAAGCGGATTGGCGATGTTCAGTCCCTTGGCTTGCGGCCAAGACCCGTGTATCGGTTCAAAAACAGGAGTCCCAGAGCCGATGGAAGCAGACGGGAGCAGTCCCATACTTCCGGTAATGCACGACCCCTCGTCCGTAAGAATGTCGCCAAAAGTGTTTTCCGTAACGATTACGTCAAAGAACTTGGGATCCTGAATCATGCGCATGGCTGCATTGTCAACATACATATAGTCGGTTGTCACAGACGGGAACCCTTTTGCCATTTCCTGTGCGACTTTCCGCCACAGGCGCGAGGAAGCAAGCACGTTTGCCTTATCCACAATTGTAAGGTGGCGATTCCGTCTTAAAGCGTATTCGTAGGCGACCTTGAGGATGCGCTCCACCTCCATCCGCGTGTATTTGTTAGTGTCGTAGGCCACATCGTCGCCTTCAAGTTTTTCGCCGAAATACATTCCGCCGGTAAGCTCCCGTATGCAGATGAAGTCCGCACCCATGACAAGCTCGTCTTTCAACGGGGACTTGTGGACAAGACAGTCAAATGTCTGAACGG
>CAVHBF010000128.1:0-5456 GCA_963634195.1 Bacteroides thetaiotaomicron
GGCTCTGCAAAAAAGGACGTTTTTTGAAAACGTCCTTTTTTTGTATCTATAATATTTACGTTCTGATGACGCAAATAAAATATAAATCACTACATTTGCTTGGAAAACCACACGTTTTACCACAAAAAGTGCAGGTCTTATAAAGGAGCGTCACCCATACCCAAACGAGAACAAGCAGCATGGCACTGGACGAATGCAAGACAATAAATCTTCCGACACACAAAGACTGCCGCGGCAGCCTTACCCTCATTGACAGGGACACGTCATACACCTCTCTGCCGTTTGTGCCCAAAAGATGCTTTTGGATTCATTCCGTCTCAAACAACGGAACGAGGGGGGAGCACGCACACCGCACATGCTGGGAACTCGTTGTGCCGGTACACGGCAGTTTCAGTCTTGGTCTGCATGATGGCTTTCAGACCAAAGATGTAGTTGCCGACGACCCGTGCATGGGAATCGTGATTCCGCCGATGGTTTGGTGCCGTCTGTGGAATTTCTCGCCCGGTGCCGTATGCCTTGTGCTTGCCTCTGAAGACTATGATAAAGACGGGTACATCAATGATTTTGATTCATTTTTAAAAGAGGTGACGAAATGATTACCGCCGCACCTTATTGTCATTCGATGAAAGGGATGTGGGACACCTTTCAGAAAGAGGCGTGCAACACTACTCTCCTCCACCGTCGCGATTATATGGACTACCACAAAGAACGCTATGAAGACGCTTCGCTCGTGTTCCTTGACGACAAGGACAAGCCGGTCGCGCTGTTTCCTGCCTGTCTGAGTAGAAACACGCCCGACACTGTTGTTTCGCATGAGGGATTGACCTATGGCGGTCTGGTTGTTCCTCCTCAGATACATGCATACACAGTAGAAGAAATCTATGCGGCACTTGCTGCTTTCTATAAGAACGAAAAGCATATAAGCAGGCTTGTGGTGAAGCCTGTTCCGTATATATATTCCACACAGCCCTGTCAGGAGGAACTTTATGTGATAAGCCGTCAAAAAAGCGTGCTGGTGGAAAGACATCTGAGCCAGACAATCGATTTGGGACAGCCTGTCAAGACGAGCAAACTGCGCCAACGGTGCATTCTCAAGGCAGAGAAATCAAACGTGGAAACAAGGGACGCTACAGCCATGGACGACTGGGCGTCTTTTCATGCAATCCTCACGGATGTCCTTGGAAACCGGCACGGTGTCAGCCCTGTCCATACGTTTGAGGAACTATGGCTCCTGCACTCGTGTTTCCCGCATGAAATCAGACTTTACGTTGCAGTCCGTCATTCTGCGGTTTTGGCCGGTTGCGTGGTCTATGTCTCAAAGAATGTCATGCACACGCAGTACCTTGCCTCTTCCCCCGAAGGGTTTAAGACAGGGGCTTTGGATTTGGTTGTCAGAGATGTTGTGCTCCGTGCAAAAGAGGAAGGTGTCCGCTACCTTGATTTTGGAGTGTCAACCGAAAGGAATGGCGAACTGAACCATGGGCTTGCCCTGCAAAAAGAGGGGTTCGGGGGTCGGGGCGTTTGCTACGACACATACCTGATAAGCTTATGAAAATTCCATATTTGAACCTGCGTGCGCTCAACAGTCTCGATTCCGGAGGGCTTAAGAGGGCGGCAGGACAGGTTATAGAGTCCGGATATTACCTGAACAGCCCGGATGTCTTCGGGTTTGAACAGCGTTGGGCAAAATATGTCCAAACCCGATATTGTGTCAGCACGGCAAACGGTCTTGATGCGCTTACGGCAATTCTCGCCGCCATGAAATCCATATACAACTGGACTGACAACAGTCAGGTGATCGTGTCCGCACACACGTTCATAGCGTCGTTCCAGTCTGTTGCAAGAGCGGGACTGACCCCCGTTCCGTGTGACATTGACCCGGCGACATACCTGATATCGCCGCAGAAAATAGTGGAGTCTGTCACGCCTCACACCGTTGCGATAATGCCGGTACACTTGTATGGCCGAATTTGCGACATGGATACCATAAGGCAAATCGCCAGTGGCCGTCACCTCAAGGTTGTTGCCGATGCCTGCCAGGCGCACGGTATGTGCAAAGGTGCGGACATGGGCGATGCGGGAGCATTCAGTTTCTATCCCGGGAAAAATCTCGGAGCATTGGGCGATGGCGGTTGCATCTGCACCAACAACGAGGAAATAGCAATCCGTGTACGCACATTCTGCAACTATGGTGCAAAGGAAAAATACAGGCATGACGTTTTGGGGATAAATTCCAGGCTGGATGCCATTCAGGCAGCATTCTTGTCCGAAAAGCTGCCTTTCCTTGACAGCCAGAACGAACAGCGGCAACAAATCGCGGCTTTTTACAAAGAACATATAACTAATTCCGGGATCACCGTTCCGTACTCAGACTGTAGCACGCAGATAAGCAATTGGCATATCTTTCCTGTTTTGTGCGCCAAGCGCAGCGAGCTGCAGAAACACCTTGCAGCGGCAGGTGTGGAGACGATCATACACTACCCCACTCCGCCGCACAAACAGGCTGCGTTTGGATTTCTGAACAATATCTCGATGCCGGTAACGGAAGCCGTCTGCGCGGAGGAATTGAGCATCCCCCTCAACCCTACTCTCACGCCGGAACAGCAAGAATACATTGTTGAATCCATGAATTCTTTCTGACAGCCCCTCCCGCTCTTGCTTCCCGCAAAAAACGTTTTTCCAACACGATTCATGACACTTCCGACCATAGACATACTGATATGCACAATCGCCGAGCGGATAAACAGGATCCCCGGCATGCTTCTCCCTCCGGCGGAGGGAATACACTATACCGTGTCGTACCAGACTGACGGGAAAAACATCCCTCCTCCAGACGAACTTCTGAAACGCTCCGATGTGAAGATATTCACGCTTCCGGGAAGAGGGCTGAGCAGAAACAGAAACAACGCCATCAGGCATGCAACGGGACAGTTGCTTGTCATGTCTGACGATGATGCATCATACAGTATGGAGCAACTGCGGCAGATACAGCTTGTCGCCGCGCGGAATCCGCAGGCCGATGTCCTTACGTTCATGGTGTCGACAGATTGCGGAAGCTTGCTGCACCCTTATCCCGCAAAGAAATTCGTGTATCCGCACAGACCAAAAGGTTTTTATTATGCCTCTGATGAAATAGTGCTCAGAGGCGGTACGGACTATCCGCCCTTTGACATCCGTTTTGGGTTGGGTTCGGACAGGCTGCATATGGGCGAAGAGGAAATTTTCATATATGACTGCCACAAGAGAAACCTGCGCGTCGAATTTCATCCTTTTGTGCTGCAGACAGTACCAAAAACCACAACCTCAACTTTTTACGCAACAACCCGTTCTCTTCAGGAATCCAAAGGGGCGGTGCTTGCCTTGGTTCACGGAGTACCCGTGGCTTTTGCGCACATCGTCTATACAGCCTTCAGAATGCGTAAAACAGTTCCTCCTTGGCAACACCTTGCAAATCTGCTAAACGGCATGTTCTATATCTTAACAACAAAAAAACACGATGGAACGGTTAATCCGACTGTATGAGTCAAAGTTCGGCACAGTCCCCGCCAAGACGGAACAAATCTGCGGGTCCGGCAGTGCAAGAAAATATTTCAGGCTTTCTTCAGACAACGGTTCTGCCATAGGTGTCATCGGTAGTAGTCTGGAGGAAAACAGGGCTTTTATAGAAATAACCAGACATTTCAACAGGCAGAATCTTCCTGTGCCAACGGTGTATGACGTAAGTCCGGACGGTATGGCATATCTGCAGAGCGACTTGGGAGACACCTCGCTTTACCGGATGCTGACGACTGCACGCAACGCCAGCAAATATACGGATGCAGATATCCTGTGCCTTGAAAAAGTTATCCGGGCACTGCCCCGCATGCAGGTGGTCGGCGCAAGGGGACTTGACTTGTCCGTTTGCTACCCTACGGCCAAGATGGACGATACGGCCATCCATTTTGACCTTAACTATTTCAAGTACTGTTTTCTGAAACTACAGCCGGAAACAGATTTCAACGAATTGGAACTGGAGAAAGATTTCTGCACTTTTTGTGCGGATATAATGAAACCGGCAAGCGCAGACCACGTCCTGATTCTGCGGGACTGCCAAGCCCGCAATGTGATGATGAAAGCAGACGGAGATGACTTGATGCCGTATTTCATTGATTACCAAGGCTGCCGCATCGGTCCCAAGGAATACGATCTGGCTTCGTTCCTGTGGCAATCGTCGGCACACTATCCCCAAGACCTCCGTGACAGGCTCATCAAATGCTACATTGACTCCCTTACGGAATTGTGCCCTGACACCAATCCCGACACCGTGCGCAAGAACCTTGAACTCATGGTGCTGTTCAGAATTCTCCAAGTGCTTGGGGCGTACGGGTTCAGGGGGCTGATTGAGCGCAAACCCTATTTTCTGAACTCCATACCGGCTGCCATTGCCAATCTAAGGGAAGTCATATACAAAGGGACGGCCAAACCGTATCCTTATCTGGAGAAGGTGCTTGAAGATATCGTGCGGAACAGCGCAAGTCACGGAGAAAACAGCGTTTTGCCGGCTCTGGGACACGCGGACGGGCATCATGACAGCACCCTGACTGTAACGATACACAGTTTCAGTTTCAGGAAAGGCATACCCGGCGACCCCTCGGGAAATGGCGGGGGCTACGTCTTTGACTGCCGCTCAACGCACAACCCCGGCAAATATGACCGCTATAAAGATCTGACAGGGTTGGACACACCCGTAATACGGTTTCTTGAGAACGACGGTGAAATCCTGACTTTTTTGGAACACGTGTATCCGATTGTCACGCATCATGTACGCCGTTACATGGAACGGGGATTCACAAGTCTGATGATTTCGTTCGGCTGCACAGGAGGGCGGCACCGCAGTGTATATTCGGCGCAACGCACGGCAGAGCATCTCAGACGTGTTTTCCCTGACATAAACATACACCTTGTCCACAGGGAACAAAATATGGATGTTTACCTGTGAAGACTGTGTTCTGTGCAAAACGGTTGATAATCCAGAGGATTGGGAGCTGGAAGACAGCAATTACCCACTATACCAACAAGAAGACAGGCAAGAAAGCGGCAAGGGTCACTTCTGTAAAGTCGGCTGATGCAAAGGCTGGGAAAATGAAGATGCGGAAATTCTTTCCAGTGTTCCTGTGGTATCACAGTTGTAGTCCCACCTCAAAGGCATGGGACTGCCTGTCCTTGGCAGGGAGACTATGGCAGAGTTCCTCAAGACCCACAGCATTGGAGGGGTGCGGCAATTTGTTGCAAAGGACAGTCTTCCTAAAGGGGAATTGGGACCACCTGCAAAAACGTGTGGCAATCAAAATACAATAAAATTCCCAGTTGTACGTTTTGATAATCAAAAAAACGTATCAAAATGGAACAATATAAGTTACTCGCAGAATGTCTTCTTCCCGAGCATATGCTTGATTGGTTTGAATTGAAAAATGTAC
>CAVHBF010000129.1:0-5345 GCA_963634195.1 Bacteroides thetaiotaomicron
AACGAGATTATCGTGTTTGACATGGAGACAAGGGGCGACTACACTGTTGCCGGACTGCCTGCCCCGATACTCGACAGCGTTGGCGTTGACCGCAACAGACAGACGACAAAGGGACGTGAACTGCCTGCGGGACAGCCTATAATAGAAAAAGGCGACTGCGTACTGCAAGGCACACTGAAAAACGCTGACGGCGTGCAGCATTTCAAACTTGCCACACCCGCCACCATGCGCCATATCTGCGTAGAGGTAGAGTCTTCATACGACAACAAGAACTCCTGCCTTGCCGAGATAACACTCTACGGCGAAGGCAACAGGGTCATTCCCAAGGACAACTGGAACGTAACTTACGTGAACTCCGAACAGGCTGACGAGGGACCCGCAGAGAACATCTTTGACGAAAGTTCCAAGCAATATTGGCACGCGCAATGGAATCCCGACACCACTCCGTTTCCGCACCGCATCATAATCGACCTCGGGGAAATACAGACCGTTACGGCCATAGACCTCCAGCAACGCGGTGCCGGCAAGCCCGGCTGCGTCAAGGATTTCCGTATCTACGGACGACCGCAGTTCTTCCTGTTCAAACAGTAGAAAACACGACCCTCATAACGCAAAAAGGCAGCAAAACCGTTTCTTTCCGGTTTTGCTGCCTTTTTCGTTTGCAAGCCTTCCGTATCGCAGAGAAGCGGAAATACAATAACTTCACAAGTTCTGCAAGCTTATTCAATATAAAACGCTACATTTGCATATCTGGAAATAAAAACAACATATAACACACATCTACAATGAAGAAAGCCATACTCTTGCTGACTTTTGCCGCCTTTGCTGCCGGCATCATGGCGCAAACAACCGTAAAAATGAAAACCGGCAAAAATGTCGGCGAAGATTTTACCATTACAGTAAACGACGGTATGGGATGTCTCATTGACTGGGGCGAAGGCAAAACAGATACGGTGTTCAGCACCGCAGAACCCATCACGGGAAAGCTGGCAGGAGAGACTGTCACTCTCACGGCAATGGGGCTGACATATCTCGACTGCTCAGGCCAGGAACTGAGCCAGATAACATTTACGGCAGCCTCAGACCTTGAAACGCTGATTCTGTCGGACAACGACCTTGCGGTCTGCAACGTACTCAGCCTCCCCGCACTCAAGACCCTGTGGATTGACAACAACAGGCTGACAACCCTCAACCTGAGCAAAAACCCGCAGATTGAAAGCCTTATAGCCTCAAACAACATGATCGAGGTTGTCGCAACAGGCTCAGCCGTTCTTACGGACATTGCCGACTGCTGGCTTGACAACAACAAACTCGGCACGCTCAGTCTCAACGGCAGTACACGCATCAAGACTCTCAACATAGAAGACAATGCCATTGAATCCCTTACGCTGTCACAGCTTGAGGACAAGGCTCTTGCGGTATTCATAGGCGGAAACTCGCTTGATTTCACGTCTCTCTGGAACAAAACCAGCTCAAAAAAATGGTACGGTGTACAGCAGGAGGGCATCAGGTTTGCACAAAACAGCTACAAGACCGGCGAGACATTCACCACATCGCGCAACCTGTTCAAGGAGAATCAAGACCAGACGACACTTGCAGCGAGCTCCTATACCTTCACATGGTACAAGTACACGGACGGGGTGAAAGGGTCCAAACTCACCAAAGGAACAGACGGAAGCACCACGAGCGACTACACCGTGCCCAGTGCCACAGACCAGAAAAACGTCTTCACGTTCAACAAGCCTTTTGAAGACATTCAGCTTGAAATAATGTGCAACAAATATCTGGGATTCCTCCTCCTGAGCGACCACATCAGCATCACTGACTCTGCCACCGGCATCGATGAGGTAAGCGCAGCCAACAATCTCCGTTGCACCGCAGGCAAGGGCGAAATGACCCTGCAGGCTGACAATCCGACCGATGTAAGCGTCTACAGCATGTCGGGCTCTCTGCAATGGAAAGGCGAGGTGCAGGGACCTGTGCGCATACAGCTCGGCAAGGGAATCTATCTTGTCAACAACATCAAAGTAGCCATAAAATAATAAACCATAACGCAACAACAATGAAAAGCACAAGGACTGCACTGATTCTTCTTGCCGCGCTCAGTCTCTGCGGCCACGCAAAGGGACAGACAAGCAAGACCACACAAACCATACTGCCGGGCACAGGCAAGGCGGAACTGACATGGGACGGGAAGGCCGTCTACATACCCGTCAGGGCAAACAACGATTTCAGTATCACGCCTAATAAAACATGGCTCAAAGCCACACGGACTGAAAACGGCAAGGCTCTCGTCATCACGGCCGACATAACCTCCGAGGGGAAGCCGCGCACGGCTGAAATCGTGCTCAAGACAGCCGACGGAACCATGTCGCGCACGATTGAAGTGACTCAGGAGGAAGAAAAAATATACGAGGCGATTGTCGACAATGTTGTCGAACCAAAACTATACAACGCCTCAAGTTCACAAAGCAACCAGGGCATCGGACGGCTCTTCGACGGGAACACGAACACTGTGTGGACAAGCAACTACGGCGTGTCGGAAGAGAAACCCGCCGTGGTCACCATGAACTTCAACGGCAAGGAACGGGTTGACTACATTGTCTATACCCCGCGCCAGACCTACAGCAACGCCGGAATATGGCAGAAATATACGGTTGTTGTCACCGCACAGGGCAACACCTACTCGCAGACCGTGAGCAAAGAGGCAGACAAGACACCCGACACCATACGTCTGGAAAAACCGGTATCACCAGACAAAATAGAAATACGCATTACCGAAGCCGTCAACAACTGTGCCTCGGGGGCGGAGCTGTGCTGCTACCGGGCCTGCACAGGCAAGGAAGATCTTGACATTTTCGCGGATGAGGTGTATTCCGTACTGAAACCGGGAGTGACGGCAGAAGACGTTGACAAGCTGACCAACACTTTCTGCAAAAGGATAGCCAAAGGCATTTTGGACGGGTCTTATGAAACAGCATACCGGGCTGCTTCATACCCGTGCCGCCTCTCCTACTACGTGCTGTCCTCCGAATGGAATGCCCCTGGCAAATACTACAGCCAGCTTGACAACCCCACCGGCATCAATTTCCGCTCCGGCACAAAACGGGCGGTCTTCGTCAGCGGCATTCCTGACGACATGACGGCCAAACTGAGTATCGTAGCATGGTATACCGGCAAGGACGGGAGCAATTTCGACGGATCCTATCCCAACACTACCGACTACACCCTGCACAACGGTCTCAACATCATCAACTACACCTACGCATGGGACGGGCTGGGATATATCAAATACTACGCCGACACGCGCGAACGCTACGAACAGGGAGTGCCCGACATAAAGGTACATTTCATAAGCGGCGAGATAAACGGCATCCTTACCGTTGACAAAACCAATGAGGAGATGTACGACCTGTGCAGGAAAGCCGCCGATGGAGGCAACGTCTGCATTGACGTGCTCGGCAAACGCGTGCAGAGTGTGTGGACTAGTGCAGGTATGCGCGACTACTGCAAAGCCAGCGATGGCACAAGCCTCGGCTACCGGCAGTATATCAACCTGCTTGACTCTCTGGTGACATGGGAACACCGTATGCTGGGACTCGAAAAATACAACCGCGTTCCCGACAACCACACCATGGCGTTCACCAACTACCAGTACTATATGTACCAGACAACCATGGGGGTAAGTTTCCACCATGACCAGGAGAAGCGCGTGCTCAACTGCAACACAATGATGCTCAAGGACAACGATGCCATCTGGGGATTCTCCCACGAATGGGGACACCAGCACCAGATGCACCCCTATGCCTGCTGGGGAGGACTCAGCGAAGTTTCCAACAACATCTTCTCGTACTACAACGTGCAGCGGCTGGGCTACGTGTTCAACATTGACAAAAACTTCCCTGTGCTGTTCTGGCAACATATCTTCGGGCGCATCTCGGGCTATAACCAGGGCCAGGCATACTCGCGTCTGCGCAGCCTTGCCTATCAGGCGGCCAAGAGCAACAGCTCTCTCTACAGCTACAGCGAAGACCTGCGCAACACATGCCTCGCCGAGGCCGACAGCCTCATCTATAACATCAACGACAACCCTCAGCGCTCGGTAAACATCCTTGACACCGACCTCTCGCTGATATTGGCACCGTTCAACCTCTTGGGCAACTACGCCGCCATCACGCTCAACTACCCGGACTTCTACCCTGACCTCTTTGAATCACTGCGTCAGCAGAACAATCTGCCGGGCGGTTCCACCGTAGAGAAAAAAGACGGCTTCGACAAATACGAGCTTATCAGCGCAGCGCAGAACAGCAACGTCAACGGGCTGTATACCACACTGGAGGAACTCTATCCCGGCAGCTGCTGGATAACGCAGAACTACCTCAACAAGGGCAAGGTCACATGGCAAAACAACTCTGTGCCGGCCATGTTCTGCTTCGTGCGCAAAGCCAGCCGCCTCTATGGCTACAACCTCTACAATTTCTTTGAGCGGGCGGGATTCTTCCGCATCGGCGCATACAAAAACACGGACTACGGTACAAAGTATCTCATTCTCACCCAGAAGATGCTCGATGAATTCAAGGCCGACATGACAGCCCTTGAAACCGACGGCACCATCAAGCCCCTGACCGATGAAATGATGGAGAAGATCTTCTATATACGCAATTTCAACGAAAGCAATACGGACAAGATGTTCCCAACCCCCGACATCCCGAACTGATTGTCCCGGAATCGGGTTTCAAGACAACGATGGCGTGCCACCCTCTTATTGCCGGTGGCACGCCATTTTGGGTTACCAAGAACTCGTTACATGCGGCTGAAGCCTGTCTTCTGAAAGCTCTGTCTTGACCACGGACGGTTGTCCTGACATATCACGCAAAGACAGGGGGCGATTCGCGGAATATAGTACGCGATGTCATGGGGCAAAGTGAAACGGCTTTGGCGTATCTGTGCTTTGGCGCGGGCTCACAGCAACCTTATGCCGTTGTCGGTAATCTCAATCAGCCTTTCCCTGTAGAGTGCGCCGACGGCACGTTTGAAAGTCTTCTTGCTGACACCGAATGCCTCATATATGTCCTGGGGATCAGACCCGTCATTGAGGGAAGTGAAGTGGTTCGGACTCTCTTTGAGGGCTTTAAGCAGTACCACGCTGAAATCCTCCACGTGCCGCCGCCCGCCTTCCTGCAATACCAGATCTATTTTGCCGTCAGGGCGAATGTTCTTGACAAAGGCCTTGACTTCGTCTCCTACGGAAAGTGGCCGGAACAACTCGTTGTCGTATATCATTCCCTCGCAGCCGCAGCCCAACACAACAGCCTTGTAGCCCAAGTCGGTATGCTTGAACACCA
>CAVHBF010000130.1:0-1979 GCA_963634195.1 Bacteroides thetaiotaomicron
GGGTTGTCTTGGAGCAAGGGGACAAATTATAGGGAACAGGTATATTATTGATGCAAGAAGTCACAGGAAACTTAAATATGAAGAAATTGGACTCCAAGGGACGCTCAAGTCTTTGAAGAAAGGCTCGTTGATAGGACAGTTTGTCACATATACAGTGACGAGCGAAGAGAAAGTGAAAACCATTTTGCCTTTAATGACCATTAAGGATGCATGCTCATTGGCAGAAGATTTATATTTAGGAGAATTGAAAGATGGTTCACGTTGTGACAAAATGCAGAGAACTGCTTGTGATATATTACGAATCGCCCTAAAAAATGTGGCTCATAAAGAAATCCCATCTGCTGAAGATATCCAATCTGCATTTGATGAATGGACAGAGGCGGAGAAGAACCAGGGGCGGGTGTTGTGGGACGATATAGAACTTGATGTATATCAGAAGCCGACAACAAGTTCACCACTAGAGAGAAGCCACTCCCATACCACAACCATCCAGACGATAGATCTGCCGCATCCGCCGGTTATAGGTTTTGGTGATCCTTGCATGGAACACCAAGATACCCTTCCTGCAACAACGAGCGAAGAACAGATAGAGACAAAAACAGAAGATACAGCATGTGAAATACAGGAAGCGGAAAACACCCTTCACTCCGAAGAAAATGTAATTTCCGAAGTTGCACAGGAAGAAGATGCCATTTTTGAGATAACAGATGATATCATAAATAACAGTGAAGGAGCAAACGAAACAATCGATGCGAATGGCACATTGGTGTCATTCCGCTTTATGTTGGGCGGAGTTGTTCAATTCAATGGCAAATCAGACAACTATGAATGTGCTGTCGATGATATTATTGACGACGACCTACGTTCAAAAGCAAATAGCAATAAGAATGTTACAGCATCTTACATCAGAAATATGCCTGTTGTTTGTCTGAAACAAGAAGGGAGAAGAGCCACTGCAATATGTAAGCCCGACACCGTTGGCAAGATGTTACACCAAGCACGGGAGTTGTATGTCGAAGCAATCAACCCCAACGGTGATGGCGATGATGACTCAACTGACATTCTACAGCTGCTTAAAAGGGCACAGGGTTTTGTTACACACGTTGAAACGTTTGTACCAAAAAATCCTATCGCATCACAAATTGGCCGCCAAGTGAGAAATAAGATAAAAGAATTGGATGCCAATTGCTATAAAGCACCAACAGACGCATTGTGGTATACTGGATATGTTGCCAACACAAAAGGCGGCCGAGGCGGCATAAGGTTAGAAGATGTGCGTTTTACGGGAAAATCAATGCCACGATTTGAAAGGGAAGCAATCGTTGACCCAGAATATATGGGTGTCCATGTCGGAGACCAACTGATGTATGCTGTATATACTATTAAAAATAATAAAGGAGAATCTTTCCCTAAAGCGCGATTCGTACATCGTGCCATGTCGGAACGCAATCTGTTGGCTTTAGCAAGAGACTGGGAGGAGAAAGGTAAGATTATCAATGCATGGGGTGTTGCTAAAAACATTCAGGATGTAAATCCGGAAAGTGAGGGCGCAAACGAGCTGATAAAGAAATATGAAGCCATGAAGGAGGGAGAAAAGCTTGTGATTTCCGAAGACGAGAAATCACGCCGTCAAGGGGTCATCAAGGCCAGCTTTTATAGTCAAGCTCTTCAAGCAAAAGAACGGGGGGAATTCCGCGAAGCGTTGGGTCTCTATAAAAGCGCCCTTAAGCAAATGGGTAACTCTAAAGATAAAGCAAAAGCACAATGCGTAACCGATGCCGTCTGCATATATCACGAGCTATACAGGGAAAACCCTGATGACACCAATCTATATAATGAGTACTTGGAATTTGGCAATAGTCACCTTAAAGAATCAAACGAATCGGGCACATACGTCCTTTCGCAGGCAAGGAGTACCATTAATACCATGCAAGTCAAAATAACCTTTTTCGATGATACCAAACAATATGACCGTCTTG
>CAVHBF010000130.1:2028-5342 GCA_963634195.1 Bacteroides thetaiotaomicron
AAGTGTAAATGCAGATGACAAAAAGCTGGATATGCTTCGTACTAAAAAAGCCGAAGCTCGCGCAGGGAAGGCTTGGACACTGCTTCGCAAAGACACAAAAAGCTGGGGTGAAGCAGGCCATTTCGTTCAGAGTGCCATGAACTCGCAACCCAATACAGAAAAGGCTATTGTAAGTTACGCTGTATGTAAGCGGAGAGAGAACATAGAGAACAACAAGAAAGAAGGTTGTGACTTCACTGATAAAGTGACGTTTTCCGAACATAGCATAAAGAGACTCACAGAATGGATGACTAACAATTCTATACTTCCCTACGTTGAAGAAAACGAGCAGCATAACCTTGTAAAGGAAAGGTTTGCTTTACTTTGCAGAATTATAAACACCTCAGAAGATAATCGCATGCAATATATCGCGTGGTATTTGGGCGCCATATTGCATAACGAAACGGATTATTATTATGATTTCAAGGCAAACCACGGAATCCCTGGTGATTGCTGGGTTGCGTATCAACTGTATCAATGTGTGAGAAAAGGAATTGACTGGTCTGGATGGATGGAGATCAGATTGTTGTGCATGCTTGATAGGAATACCGCCATTTGTATCTGTGATATGATATACAATTTGGACAAGGTCTTTGCGAGTGATTTCGCAAAAAAGTGGGATAGTGGGCTTAATAAATACGATGAGATAAAAAAACAACTATTTGCAAGAACGTTCAATGCGTGGAGAGGAGCAGATTACCTTGGAAAATATACATCTTTCTTAGAGAGAATTGAGACGCAGGTAAAAAGCACGGACATTTGCAGTTATGCGAAATTTATGCGTAAGTTGCAAGGCATGGATTGGATGGTTCAAGAAGATTCCGATTTGATAGTGACCTTAAAACGGCAGTTGCCGGATCTTTTGGAGAAATATGCACAGGCTGACCGCTCGCGCACCCTGATAGAGACACGCGAAAGCATATTACAGACAATTGACGGTCTTTGCGACAAGGAAAAAGGCCGGATTAACCGACGGCCAACCGTGTTGTCTGTAACTGCAATTGTCCCACTACTGGAACAAGTTTGCAAAGTGGTAGACATTCGTTTCAAAAAACAAAAATTTACAGATCCAAAGCCAATAGCCCAAGTGATTTCAGTTTCCGCACTTGGCGATGGCGGCAGTATGACATTGGAGATTGAGGTGAAAAACAACAGCAAGTTTGCTCATGCCATGAACGGTTGTGAGCTGAAAATAGAAGAAGAGAAGGTTTCCAAATGCGAAACATTTTCTGTTTCAAAACAAATCTATGGCGGTGAATCTCTCATCTATATTGTGGAGTTTCAATTATCAGAGGATAAACGATGCCCTGGACAGAATACGCTGCAATGTTCCTTGTCTTATGGAATCCAGAGAAGTAATGGAGAAGATAGATGCTCTACCCAGTCCTTCCTTCCGTATCAGATCAGTACCGACTATAAACAGATCAATCCTCCCTATGTTGATGGTCAAAACATTGCGATAACGCAATTCTATGGCCGTAAGGAATTTATTGAGGATATTATGAAAGGCATAAGCAGTCCTGACGAAAAACCCCATTATCTCATCTACGGGCAGAAACGCAGCGGCAAGTCATCCGTGCTTTATCATCTCAAGAAGAAATTAAAGGAAAAAAAGACATATTTTTGCATTGAAGCCAGTATGACTTCTTGTAAAATAGGATGTGAGGAGAACATTTACGATTATCTGCTTACTCGTGCCATTGATACCTTCAACGAAATCAATGATGATTTTAAGATGGAGGAGAAGACGCTGCGAGTGCCGGAGTCGTTGTTGGAAAAGCCCGAAGGGAAAGTGTCCTACGAGGCTTTTAAGTGCTATTTCCAGAAAATAAATAAGGCTCTTCAGTGCTCAGAGGAATGGAAGAATTACAAGATTGTCTATTTGATAGACGAATTCACATCCATATATCGTTCTATGAAAGGGGACAATCCTAGCGTCACAGGTTTGTTCATGCAACGTTGGAAGGAGATGCAGAACAAACAGTTATTCAGTGCCGTTCTCGTCGGACAAGATATCTTGGCTTCATTTATAGAAAAGACCGGTGTGCCAAATGCTTTCTGTGTCCTAAACATGAAACTGCTGGATTATCTTGAGAAAAAAGATGCAAAAAAACTTGTTATAGAGCCTATCCAGGGGAAATTCGGCAAGGACGAGGGACAGATTTTCATAGGGAATGCGGTAGAAACGATTTTACGCTATTCGGCATGCAGTGCTTTCTACACCAGATGGATTTGTGAAGCAGTCTTGGACTTTATAAAAAAGCACCGTTTATCAAGCATTACCGAAGCAGATGTTGAATTTGCCATCCGTGATAGGTTCAATCCAGACGAAAACAACAGAGATACAAGAGATACAGATATATTTGACCCACTTACCTACTCGGGACAATCACCAGAGGAGTCCGATTTCAGCAAAGAAGAAAACATCGCAATATTGGAGAAAATTGCCGAAAAAGAATGGGAAGACCCGGAGGTAGGTTGTCGTAAGGCAGACATTAATCCGAACCAAGAAGGGAAATTGGACGCCATCCTCAAGAATCTTGTTGATAGAGGGGTCATCATTGGAAACGATCAAACATATAGAATAAGAGTAAAATTATATTTGCTATGGGTAATGAGAGAAAAATCAAATGGGAACTAGTGTGGGAGTCTGTCGGCTTAAAAGGAGCACCGACAACAGTAATCCTTCCCGAAAACATCAGTCAAAAAGAATGTATCCAAAACTTTCTGGATGACTATGAAGGAGAGTTTGAAACCGGAAAAATCTTGCCGATATGCATTGAATGTCAGGCTAAGGACGCTATTGGATATTGGAAAGCTATGGCCAGTGCCGTAACGGATGGCGCGGTTGGAGTATTTGGTTCGGATGAGAACAAAAAAAGGATTATCCGACAGAAATCTGACCAAATCCAACAGTTTGACAATTCGGAAGGCATCAAAAACGGTGTGGTATGGATGTTGGAAAGAATGAAACGTGAAGGCAAACAGGTGATGCTGATCTTTAGTGACTTTGATGGGGTTGTTGCCCTTTTTGATGAGTTTGACAGTATGAAGTGGCGAGAACTTACGGGTCATGCCATTATCCTGACGTTCTCACACAAATCTCTTTTGGAATTAGGTCAGACAAAATATGCCAACACCTATTTCTGCAATCAGTTTGAAGATCCTATTTGTATCGAAGATCCGAATTATATCTAGGGTCTGCTAATTAAATGCAAGTCATTGACATTCTACAATTTATCTTGCGAAATATTTGCATAATTCGCCGAAAATGA
>CAVHBF010000131.1:0-5295 GCA_963634195.1 Bacteroides thetaiotaomicron
TGTTCGTATCGTGTCAAAGTCGCACGGGACCGGGTACTTGAAAAGACGGTTTCCTATGGTATTTGTCTTAAGCATGGCAATGGCACGCAGACAGAACACTTCGTTGTTTGTATGGAGAGACTTCTTTCCTGTTTCCAGAGCCCTGTCATACTGTCCGACTCTTTCATAATGCATGATGGTGTATTTGTAGTGTGTGAGTTCATCCGTATTTGCAAACACACAGTAATATACCGCCATTCCCAAATAAAGGACAATGTTTGTCGTGACGGGTTTGCCCGGCATCATTGGCTGTTTGTAAACCAACAAAACAAATATGCCAATGGCAACCGCCGCCGCAATGACGCATGACAAGGAGAGGGATTCTTGCGACAGCAATGTACAAAGAATGATTTCCGGCAAGAAAACGAGGCTGTACCACTGTGGTTTGATTCTAAATTTGTGAGACAGTGAATACGGCATTAAAAACAATATCAGGAAAAGACAGACAACAGTCACGGGTGTAACACCACAGTCCGCCCAAGTTGCCTCTATCATATAGTGTTGGAAAATCCATATTCCGAACAAATGTACCGTAAAAAACAGCCACAAGCACAGCTCTGTTTTCGAAACATTCCTACGTTGCAGGAATCCAACAATGTTTTTCCACATAGCCGATGCCATTTAACCGATTTTTTCCAAAACCATTGCAGTGCGCGCCGGCAGGTAGAGTTGTAACCACCCTTTGTGCTGCCGGCTCAAAACAGGATCATAGTTTGTGAAATGTTCCATGTTGTCATCAGAAAATCCGAAACCGCCGTATTTTTTCGCATCGGTGTCGAGAATAACCCTGTACTTGCCTTCCGGCATCATGAAGCCGTATCCCTCAAAACTTCTTGAGGGATTGAAATTAAAGACATACAGATATTTGCCGCGCGAGAAAGCCAAGACCTGATCCCCGTCATCATGCCATATCTCCTTGACTTTGGTTCGCAAAAGCCTCTTGTTTTCCTTGAGGACTTTAAGCATATCCCTGTCAAAATCACCAAGGCAATGGAAAAGGAGCTCCTTGTTGTCAACCAGATTCCACTGACGGCGTGCATAGGTGTAACTCCAGCCGTTGTCTTGGCGCGGAAAATCTATCCACTCGGGATGTCCGAATTCATTTCCCATGAAATTAAGATATGCACCATTGATGGTGGACGCGGTGACCAGACGAAGCATCTTGTGAAGAGCCATGCCGCGGGTGACAACGCCATTTTCATCTCCTTTTTTGAAATGCCAATACATGTCTGCGTCAACCAGACGGAAAATGATTGTCTTGTCGCCGACAAGGGCTTGGTCATGGCTCTCCAGATAGGAAACCGTCTTTTCGTCTGCCCGCCGGTTTGTGACTTCCCAAAAGATGGAACTCGGTTTCCAGTCTTCATCGCGCAATTCCTTGATTGTCTTTATCCAAAAGTCGGGGATGTTCATTGCCATGCGGTAATCAAAGCCGTATCCTCCGTCTTCAAACTTTGCAGCCAGTCCGGGCATCCCCGACACTTCTTCTGCAATCGTTATCGCCCTGGGGTTTACCTGGTGTATGAGCCTGTTTGCCAGCATCAGGTAGCATATGGCATTGTCGTCTTGATGTCCGTTGAAGTAGGACGCGTAACCATTGAAATCTTCACCCAAGCCATGGCTGTAGTATAACATGGAAGTGACCCCGTCAAACCTGAATCCGTCAAACTTGAATTCCTCGAGCCAGTATTTGCAGTTGCTGAGCAAAAAATGCAGAACCTCGTTCTTGCCATAGTCAAAACACAGGCTGTCCCATTGGTTGTGTGTGTGGCGTTCGCCAGGATAGAAATACTGGTCAGGATCTCCAGCAAGATTCCCCAAGCCTTCATTTTCGTTTTTTACTGCATGGCTATGTACCAAGTCCATTATCACGGCAATGCCCATAGAGTGAGCCTCGTCGATGAGCCGTTTGAGTTCTTCCGGCGTTCCGAAGCGACTTGACGGTGCAAAGAAATTAGACACATGGTAGCCAAAGCTCCCGTAGTACGGATGTTCTTGGATTGCCATAATCTGAATGCAATTATACCCGTCATCTTTAATCCGAGGCAAAATGTTTGTTCTGAATTCATCATAAGACCCCACTTTTTCCGCATCTTGCGCCATACCGATGTGACACTCGTAGATGAACAGCGGACCTGTCTGACGTTTGAATTTTGTATGTTTGAACCTGTACCCGTTTTGGGGATTCCATACTTGCGCACTGAAGATTTTGGTTTTTTCGTCCTGTATCACACGTGTCACCCATGCAGGCAGGCGTTGCCCCTCGCCATTTTCCCAACAAACCAGCATCTTGTACAGCTGCCCGTGTCGTATTTTGTCTTCAGCGAGTTTTATTTCCCATACGCCGCTGTCTTTGCGGGCGAGTCTGTATTCTTCAGTCCTTTGCCAATTGTTGAAATCTCCGATCAAGTGTATGCCCGTAGCGTTTGGAGCCCATTCGCGAAAGACCCAGCCTGTCGGGGTCTTGTGAAGACCGAAATAATCGTGTCCGGAGGCGAAAGCGGCAAGACTGTTTTTGCCAGCCAGTTCTCTTTCCTTGTCAACGGCATGCCAGTGCCGTCCCGCTATGGCATCCTCGTATGGCTTCAACCATGAATCGTTGTCTATGATTTTCATAATGGTATATAGGTGTATGCGGTTTGTGTAGCGTGTCAGTTGGTGGTTTTCTGTCCTTTTTCATAACTTCCGGTTGCGGTAATCCGTCCGGTTTTGTCCTTCTCCACAAACGGACCGTCTTTTACCCCGTTATGGTATGTTCCTTCAAACCGGTTTCCCTGTCTGTCCTCTTCTATGCATTTCCCGTGTTTTATGCCGTTTTTGAACGACCCTTTGAATTTGGCGCCATCCGCAAGACGCAGAACACCTTCGCCGTTCATCTCGTCGTTCTTCCACTGTCCCTCATATATGTCGCCATTTGCCCATGTGTATTTGCCCTCTCCGTTGCGGCGGTCTTCCTTCCAATGCCCCACGTAGACAGCCCCGTCGTTCCAAGTGAAAGTTCCTATGCCGCTTTTGTTGCCGTTAAGGAACATCCCGTTGTACTTGTTGCCATTTGCAAATTTGTAATATCCGTGTCCGGTGCGTTTCCCGTCAACATATTGCCCGTCATATTCGTTGCCGTCCTTGAACTTGTAATGCCCTTTGCCGTTCATGTTGTCGTCTTTCCACTGCCCGGTGTAGACATCTCCATCTGCATATGTGAAAACTCCCGTGCCATTGCGCATATTGTTGCTCCATTCGCCGTCGTACTTTGACCCGTCTGCCCACACGAAGACCCCTTTGCCGCATTTGACATCGTCTTTCCACTGTCCGTGATATTTTGCGCCTTTCGCATAGGTATACGTTCCGGTTCCTTCGCGTTTGTCTTGTTTCCAGTTCCCGCGATAGATGTCACCGTTGTAATAGTACATAGTGCCGTTTCCCTCCTGGTAGTCTTTCAGCCACAAACCTTCGTAGCGGTTGTTGTTGTTGAAATAGTATGTGCCAAATCCGTTCTGGTGGTCGTTTGTCCATTCACCGTCATATTTCTCTCCGTCGGCGAACGTGTAGATTCCCTTGCCGTCGCGGTGTCCTTTCAAATAGTAGCCTTCGTATGTGTCGCCAGACGACCATGTGGTTTTGCCGTGTCCGTTGGGCTTTCTTCCATAGAGTTGTCCGTTGTATACGGAACCGTCCTTGAACGTGTAACTTCCGATACTTATTTTCTGACAGAACGAGTCGGCTGAAACAAGAAAAGCCGCTACATATAGCAAGGCTCGCAGTGTAGTGTGGTGTGTATGCATTTTGTTGTTTTGCTGTTGTGTAGGCAGGCTACAATGTTTGGATTTTCTTCAGAAACGCCTCGGCTTTCAGGAGGTCTTCCGGTGTGTCGATACCAACGGTTTCGATGTCGGTGATTCCTACTTTGATCGTATATCCGTTTTCAAGCCAACGCAGTTGCTCCAGCGATTCCGCCTTCTCCAGAGCCGTCTGTTCCAGAGCCGTTATTTCCCTGAGTACGGGTGTGCGGTAGGCATACATGCCTATGTGTTTGTAGAAGACATGGTTCTCGGTCCATTCCGTTTTGTCCAGACCTCTTACATACGGAATTACAGAGCGGCTGAAATAGAGGGCTTTCATGTCTTTGCCAATTACGACTTTCGGCGAGTTGGGGTTTTCCAATGCCTCGAGTGACCCGTTGCGGCTGAAAGGCTTTACAAGAGTGGCTATTTGTGTGGCACTGTCAGAGAAGCAGTCCTTTATGCATTCTATCTGCGCAGGATGTATAAACGGCTCGTCACCTTGTATGTTCACTACAACATCATATTTCCCGGAACCGAGTTTGCCTGTGGCCTCCCAGCATCTGTCAGTGCCGCTTTTGTGGTCGGAACGTGTCATGACAACGTTTCCGCCAAAGCCCTTGACAGCTACCGCTATCCTGTCGTCGTCTGTAGCCACATAAACCTCGTCAAAAAGGTCTGAGACTCTTTCGTAGACTCTTTGTACAATATATTCCCCCCCCAGTTTTGCCAACGGCTTTCCGGGAAATCTGGTTGAGGCGTATCTGGCAGGAATAAGTGCAAGATATTTCATTCTATCGTGGTTTTACAGTTCTATTATTTCATGGTAATATTCCTCGTCTCCAATTCCGAGAGAGTCCAATGGTGACAGGATGGAGTCTCCGCAATAACGGAATTCCGGAGGGATTTGGAATTTTTCGCTTTGGGAATATCCGAGAGAACGGTCATTGTAGACTTTTTTCATGAAGAGAGCCCATACCGGCAGTGCCATGGATGCACCCTGTCCCATAGCGGTGCTGTTGAAGTGTATGTTCCGGTTTTCTCCTCCGACCCAACATCCTGTAACCAGCCTTGGCACCATTCCGACAAACCAGCCGTCGGAGTTCATCTGGGTGGTTCCGGTCTTGCCGGCGATTTCTCCCGTAAATGCGTATTTCCCCCTCAGCCTCCTGCCGGTTCCCTGGTCAATCACGGCTTTCATCATGTCTATCATCCTATATGAACTACCGCTGCTTATTGCCTCGTTAGTGCAAGTGTGAAACCGCGCTATGACCGTGCCGTTGCCGTCCTCTATGCGAGTGACCATGAGCGGAGTTACCCTCATGCCATGGTTTGCGAATGCGGTATAGGCACTGACCATTTCCTTTACGGATATTTCGCACGTTCCCAGGCAAAGCGTGAGATTGGGGTCTTTGATGTTGTGGCGAATGCCAAAATTCTTCATTATCTGTACAAGAGCTCCCGGACTGTATTTGTT
>CAVHBF010000132.1:0-1858 GCA_963634195.1 Bacteroides thetaiotaomicron
CTCATACTCAACGAGACAAAGATAAACGAAGACCTGGAAAACACCTGGGCAGTGGTGGCAGAAGCCATTCAGACCATCCTGCGCCGCGAGGCTTATCCGCATCCGTACGAGGCGCTGAAGGCGTTGACACGCACCAACCAGCGCATGACCAAGGAGACGATACGCGAATTTATCAACACACTGGATGTCAGCGATGCTGTGAAAGCAGAGCTGATGGCAATTACACCAAGCAATTATACCGGTATTTAGATTTAATCATCAACACTATTAACAGCCGTGAGGCTAAAGACAACAACAGACATGGATTCAGAACAGAATTTCGAGAGAAAGGAGCAGTCCACCCAGAATGTCGATGGACACCGCTATGAACGGGTGTCGCGCCCGTCGGGCAGCTACAGTCGCGAGAACCGTACGGAGACACGCTCGCCGCGTCCGAGGATAGCCCGCCCTCGTGTTCCGCATCGTGAAGAACCGGGATTCCGTCCGTCGGGTTACGGTTCGCAGCAGTATGGCAACGAAGAAAACCAGAACGGCTACCGTCCGCGCTACGGTGGCGGAAACCGCCAGCAGCCGAACGGTTACCACTCACAGGGCGGTTACCGTCCGCGTTCCAACTACCAGCCCAACAGCCGGCCGGGTTCACAGCCCCGCCAACAGGAGGGCTACCGTCCACGCTACAACCAGGAAGGCTACCAGCCACGCACTGAAGGCTATCAGCCAAGACAGCAAGGCGGCTACCGCAACAATTACGGTCAGCGTCCGCAACAGGGAGGCTACCGCAAACAGCATACGCCCGGATACGACCCGAATGCCAAGTACAGCATGAAGAAGCGTATCGAATACAAGGAAACACACATCGATCCGAACGAGCCGATACGTCTCAACAAGTATCTTGCCAATGCCGGCGTATGTTCGCGCCGCGAGGCTGACGACTTCATACAGGCAGGTGTCGTGACCGTCAACGGCGAAGTGGTGACGGAACTCGGCACAAAGGTGCTCCGCACGGACAAGGTCATGTTCCACGACCAGGCCGTTTCGCTCGAGAAGAAAGTGTATGTCCTGCTCAACAAACCGAAGGATTACGTGACTACAAGCGACGATCCGCAGCAGCGCAAGACGGTGATGGATCTCGTGAAAGACGCCTGCCGCGAGCGCATATACCCTGTAGGACGGCTCGACCGCAACACCACAGGTGTGCTCCTTCTCACCAACGACGGTGAGCTGGCGTCAAAACTGACACACCCGAAATTCCTCAAGAAAAAGATATATCATGTCTATCTCGACAAGAATCTCACCGCTGCTGACATGCAGCAGATAGCCGACGGCATACAGCTTGAGGACGGCGAGATACACGCGGACGCCATAGAATACGCCTCGCCGACCGACAAGAGCCAGGTGGGAATAGAGATTCACAGTGGCAAGAACCGCATCGTGCGCCGCATATTCGAGAGCCTTGGCTATCATGTGACCAAGCTTGACCGCGTGCAGTTCTGCGGTCTGACCAAGAAGAACGTGCGCCGCGGCGACTGGAGATTCCTCACCGAGAAGGAGGTAGACATGCTCCGCATGGGTGCATACGAATAAATTGAAAGGTAAGCAACAATGGAAAAAATCAAGAGAACAAAGATTGCCGACATTCTGCAGAGCACTGCGTTTGGCACGACTGTGAATGTCAAGGGTTGGGTACGCACCCACCGTTCTTCCAAGGCGGTGGATTTCATCGCCCTCAATGACGGCTCCACGATAAAGAACGTACAGGTCGTAGTCGATCCGGAGAAATTTGACGCCGATATGCTCAAGAGCATCACCACCGGCGCATGTATCACCGTGAACGGTACTTTGGTGGAGAGCCAGGGAC
>CAVHBF010000132.1:1868-4730 GCA_963634195.1 Bacteroides thetaiotaomicron
GGACAGGGACAGACTTCGGAGATACAGGCAACGGAGATGGAGGTCTACGGACTCTGTGGCGCTGACTATCCGATGCAGAAGAAAGGGCAGTCGTTTGAGTACATGCGCCAGTATGCACACATGCGTCTGCGCACCAATACATTCGGTGCCGTGATGCGCATACGCCACAACATGGCAATGGCAATACACACCTATTTCCACGAACACGGATTCTATTATTTCCACACACCGCTCATCACGGCAAGCGATTGCGAGGGTGCGGGCGAGATGTTCCAGGTCACCACTCTCGACTTGGACCGTGTTGCCAAGAGCGGAAAGGTGGAATATGACCGCGACTTCTTCGGCAAGAAGACCAACCTGACCGTGTCAGGCCAGCTCGAAGGTGAGCTCGGGGCTACCGCTCTCGGTGCCATCTACACGTTCGGCCCTACTTTCCGTGCTGAGAACAGCAACACTCCGCGCCACTTGGCGGAGTTCTGGATGATTGAGCCGGAGGTGGCTTTCATGGACCAGACGGAACTTATGGATCTGGAGGAGGACTTCATCAAGTATTGCGTGAACTGGGCTTTGACCAACTGCAAGGACGACCTTGAGTTCCTCAACAAGATGATTGACAAGAGCCTGATCCAGACTTTGGAGTCGGTAGTGAAGGAAGATTTCGTGCGCCTGACATATACCGAGGGCATCAACATCCTGCAGGAGGCAGTGAAGAACGGTCGCAAGTTCGAGTTCCCGATTACCGGTTGGGGCATGGATCTCAGCAGTGAGCATGAGCGTTACCTCGTGGAGGAACACTTCAAGCGTCCGGTGATAATGACCGACTACCCGGCAGAAATCAAGGCTTTCTACATGAAGAAGAACGCCGACGGCAAGACCATGCAGGGCACGGATGTGCTGTTCCCTCGCATAGGAGAGATTATCGGCGGTTCGGTGCGTGAGGAGGACTACGGCAAACTCACGGCTGAAATCAAGGCCCGCGGCATGGAGGAGAGCACATACAGCTGGTATCTCGACACCCGCAAGTACGGTTCATGCCCTCATGCAGGCTTCGGTCTCGGTTTCGAGCGTCTCATCCTGTTTGTCACAGGCATGCAGAACATCCGCGACGTGATACCGTTCCCGCGTACTCCAAAGTCGGCGGAGTTCTAAGGAACATTTCATTTGCAATAACGGAGGCCGAGGTTGGAAACAGCCCGGCCTCTTTTCATAAATACCGGGTACGGACAATTAAGGACAAAGGAAATAGACATGAATAAAGACGATTCGGACATGAAGTGGGAGATATTGAGTTCAGAATATCTGTCGAAGAGACCTTGGATGACAGTGAGGAAAGACTGCGTGCGGCTTCCTTCTGGTGTGGTGAATCCTGAATACTATGTGCTGGAATACCCGGACTGGTGCAATGTCATCGCCATAGACAAGGACGGGAACTTCCTGATAGAGCGGCAGTACAGGCACGCCCAGCGACAGGTGGGCTATGAGATGCCTGCCGGTTGCGTGGAAGAGGGGGAGACACCTCTTGAGGCTGCCCAAAGGGAACTGTACGA
Source organism: Bacteroides thetaiotaomicron (assembly GCA_963634195.1). Lineage (GTDB taxonomy): Bacteria > Bacteroidota > Bacteroidia > Bacteroidales > Bacteroidaceae > UBA6382. The sequence goes on from CAVHBF010000132.1 coordinate 3,416, forward strand.
AGAGACCGGCTACGGCAAGGGGGAGTGGTCTCTGTTCATGAAAACCAGTCCCAACCCAAGTACCAACACCAACCACTGCTACACGTTTCTGGCTGTCGGGGTGGAACGGATATCCACGCAGCACCTCGAAAAGACGGAGGACATAAAGGTGCTGCACATGGGCCGTGACGATGTATTCGCCCTTTTGGCGAAGGACGGATTCTATCAAGCCCTGATGGCAGCTCCCCTGTGGAAGTACTTCTGGAACGAGAAGAACCGCTGACAATGCCGGTTCTGTACTGCAAACATTTGGGGATTCTTCTGGTTTTTGACCGAAAACATTTGGGGATTTTTCTGGTTTTGTTGTTGCTCGATAGGATTTCTTATATGCCACAAAAGGTCGTGGATGCGTTATGTACGGCCTTTTTAAGGTTCTCGCTGTTGTCTTCAAACAGGTCCAACTGCCGGACAGGCAACTTTATCCGCAAGTTTGATTTTTTGTTTTGTATGGCTTCTTGCAGGGCATTTGCCACATGCCACATCATGACTGGGGGCACGGCGTTGCCTATTTGCTTGTATGATTTCGGTTCTGAATCATTCAACTTGAAACTGTCAGGAAATGATTGGATGCGTGCAGCCTCCCTTGGAGTGAAACGGCGATACAACTCTTTTGCTGCATCAACAAGCAAGATGGGATCCCTTGAATTCATACTTGTCTTAGCCAAGTGAGCTGTAATGGTGAGGCAAGGTTGATTCAAATCCTGCCATAGTCCCCTTTTCATGTTGTTTCTGGCATTCTTGACACCTTGTACGGCACGCTCAGAAAAGTAATATTTAGTATTCTTGATAGCCAGTTCGTCAATTACCGCATTTAAGGGAGTGTAGTCTCCTGCTTTGCAAATGGCTTGAGGATAGCGGAAAGTGTAAGCCAAATCATTTCTGATGCCGATGATAATCACACGCTCCCGTTTCTGCGGAATGCCGTATTCTACCGCTCTGACGAGTTTGTACTCCACATTGTAGCCAACCGCCCGGAACTCATTTAGTATCTTGGTGATAATGGCTCCTTTCTGCAAAGTCATAAGTCCCTTCACGTTCTCGCAGATAAAATATTTGGGGTGCTTTGTTTCCAAAAAGCGGACGATTTGTTTGTAGAGATTTGCACGGGCATCGTTGGTGTCCTTGGATGGGTTTACCGTACTGAATGACTGGCATGGAAAACCGCCTATCATTACGTCCACGTCCGGAATGTCATTGAAATCCACGTCGCAAATATCCCCACATACAGCCTTGTGTTCGAAGTTCTTGTTGTATGTGTCCACCGCCCATTTATCAA
>CAVHBF010000132.1:4740-5270 GCA_963634195.1 Bacteroides thetaiotaomicron
GGCATATACAATCTCGAAATTAAGTTTTTTGTATTCTTTCCCAAGATAGTTGAAACCACCAAGCAACCCCAAGTCGGAGCCGCCGCAGCCGCAAAACAAGGATGCTACTTTACTTGTCATATCTCAATTCTATTACATTGGAACCGAAATTCATCTGATATGTCGTTGGATAAACTTCCAACTCTCCTGCTTCAGCTCTTTTGTATGGGTTTTTGATTCTGATAATTATCGTTTTGTTTTTGGTGAAATACACTCGATAGATATTGTAATATTCACCGTATTGTTCCGCCGCAATCCATTCTTTTGCCGTGATGTTTAGAGAGTCACTCCAGTTTTTGTCAAAACTTGGTACGGTGATTCTCTTAGTGGATTTCACTTCAATGTATCTTGCAAACTCTGGTTTCTTAGGATTCTCGTCTGCCTCGATGGAAGATATGTCATAGCCGAGTCCTTTTGTCTTCCCGAGTAGAAGATCTTTGTTGACAAGTCGCTCCTTGTAGCTTTTGACACGTTCTTGCTCAATCCTGAAC
>CAVHBF010000133.1:0-5146 GCA_963634195.1 Bacteroides thetaiotaomicron
TCTTGTGGTACGAGCTTGCCGTGGATGGCAAGGTCGAGTATCTTTTGTCTTAATGCTTTCGTGTCCATTGTAGTTTTTATTTTTCTTCCAATTCAATCAGTGTTCTCTCCACAACTTCCTTGAGTTGATAGGTGGCAACGCCAAGTGGACGGTCAACGCCTCGCATGCTCCATTCCACGATGGTGTTGTCTGCCGATTTGCAGATGATGAGCCCAATGCTTGGGTTGTCGTCTTCACCACGCAAAAGTTCGTCAGCCGCTGAAACATAGAAGTTTATCTTGCCCGAAAACTCAGGCTTGAACGGAACCGCTTTTAACTCGACCACTATATACGATTTGAGCTTTATGTGGTAAAACACCAAGTCGGGGAAGTAAGACTGACCATCGGGCATACGCAACTCCATTTGTCTCCCGACGAAGGCAAAGCCTTTGCCAAGTTCCAAAAGGAAGTGGGTGATGTTCGCAACCAATGCGTTTTCCAGGTCACGCTCGTCATACCCTTTCTTCATGGTCAGGAAGTTGAAGTTGTAGGGGTCTTTCAATACTTCTTGCGCCAACTTGCCCTGCGGCATAGGCAGCGAGCTTCCAAAGTTTGTAAGTGCTTTCCCCTGTGCTTGGTAGGTGTTGGCACTGATATGGTCTTGCAACATCGCACGGCTCCAATTTTCCTCTACCGTCTTGTGAATGTAGAAAAGGGCTTCGTCAGTGTCGTGGCACTTCTTGACGATTTCGACATGATGCCGCCAAGGTACACGGGCAAAGATTTCGGGCATATTACTTTTTTGACCAGCTTGGTCAAAAAATCTCTTGTCTGACTGGTAGAACGCATACCAACGCTTCATGAAATAAAGATTGTCCACTGAAAACCCTGTCTGACCAGCAAAAATTCTTCGTAGGTCAAGGCTAAGGTTCTCCATGACACCTTTTCCATAAGTCTTTTCAACGTTCATTTCCACAATATCACGCCCGATAGACCAATAAAATGCAAGCATCTCTGCATTTACCTTTATTGATGCTTTGGCTTGATGTGCGGAGAAACGTTGCTTAATGTCGTTCAACCATTTTACATATTCTGCACTTGTATATATTGCAGAACGCTTTACGAATTGTGGATCATTCATACGTCAATCTTCCTTTATGCCACTTAATAGTCTTTCCAACTCACTCACCGCATTGCTGATGCTCTGGCTCTGTTCCTTGATATTAGCCATCAACTGACTCAAAGGTAAGTCTTCGGTGTCGTCACCTTGCTTAATCCATGTGATGTCGAGTGAGGTCTTGTCACGAGCCATGATTTCGTCGATGCCATACTTGCGCCAACGTCCCGATGGATTTTTCTCGGCATCGTAGGTTTCCTTGCGGTCGCCCATGTTCTCGGCATGATAGCAACTCACGAAGTCGTCGAGGTGGCGACGCTCCAACTTGTTGGTGGCAAGCGTGTGCTTCACCCCTGTGCGGTAGTCGTATATCCATATTTCCTTGGTGTTGTTAGTCCGGTTCATACCCTTATATAACGCGTTGCTCGTGCATATATTGTGGTGGAGTCCAACGTGTTATTTGCAGAGGAGTGCAGGAAAGTCCGTAAACACCACAGGGAACATGATGGCATCTGTCTCGGTCGTTGCGCCCCGTGGTTCCACGGTTTTTGCCATCGTTGCCTTTCTGATGATATAACGGCATTGTGGAAAGTGAGAACCGCCACCTTGTTACCATTGTTCAGTGGTTACAGCTGTTGGCGCAAATTTATTTGATCACTTTCAGGAAACAACATAGAACGAGCTTCCTTCTTCATTTTGAATGATATAGTGTCACCATTTCCACTTGGACGTGATAATAACAAATCCACTGTTATATATCCTGCGTCAAGAAGAATGTCAAATTGGGAAACGACAGGATTCTTGGTGTGCTCAACGAGTGTGGGACGGAACAGTTCTCGGTTTCCGTCAACACGTGACTCAACTTCTATCCAAAATGTCTCGTGATGTTTTTCTAACAAACGTTGGTGGAGGGCAGGCAGTTGCCACAGTGCTACATCAGCCGCTTTAAGGTATTTGATAACATTTTTCTCAACCTTTGCTTTTTTCTCTTCAATGGCGAGAACTTCATCCTTTGAATATAAGGTCATACCTAAATTTTGAGTATTGGGTGCTGCGCAACTGAGAGTGTTTTGGTAGGTCTTGACCATTTCTCCATCCTTGTTGTGGCGCATGTAACCATATTTGGCAACTATCTCTCTTGCAGATTTTAAGCAGCTGTTTTTCCAATCGGGAACTTGCGTAAATAATGTAGCTCTGACTCTCGGACGTTTCTCGCGGTAACTTTTCAATTCAATGCCCTTATAGTCTGGTTGCTTTGAACAATTCATGCCTATTCCGAGGAGCGTTTCTACAGCGCGACCAATTCCAGTATCTGCCATGACCTCTGCCGGATGCCATTCTTTTGCAATGTCTCGCAATAATTCAGTCAGCTCGTTAGCTGCATTCATAGCCTCTGAATTTACTTCCTTTATCAATTCTTTGAGAGGAGTGATAATTATCGAATTGAATGTCTTTTCTATATTGACCTGCGTAAGGTTCACCACATACAGTTTTTCCTTGTGGTAAAGCATAAGCAGGATATCGTTAGGAACACAGTACTTTTTCAGATTGTTTGTCCAGATACGTGGGTCTCCTTTCTTTGTCTCAGGACGATACAAAGATGTTGATGTTGGATACATGGATGTTTCGTCCAATATGGTTGTAGACAGGAACACCTTATTTTCTTGCCCTTGCGATTGTAGAGCATAGTCATGCATACCAACAGTTTTGAAATATTGACGCATAGGATCAGTGGCATCGAGAATACTTTTCCTGTAACCTGTTTCTGTTATTTGAACAAGAGTATGCTCAATGTTCTTCTGAGTGAGGAACTTCAGATTGTTTTCCTCAAACTTACTGAAAGGCCTCATGTGTATCATAGGATTCCTATTTTATGTGTTCAAGTATTGTGTTCGCAATGGCCCTTGCCATCAGAGGGGGGACTGCATTGCCGACCAATGTGTATTGCGGTATTTCTTTTTGGCGGTTATTTCCACCAGTCTGTCTTTTTCCCTGGAACACGAAAGAATCGTCAAAACTCTGTAAACGGGCCATCTCGCGTACAGTCATTGGACGACAAGAGGCATAGTGGATGAAGTCATCCGGCATAGTGCAGACTGTTGGGCTTTGCCCCAATGGGTCAAGCACAGTGTAATTCCGCTTGTTGGAGTCCAATCCCTTCTCTTTCAGTTCCGCCTTTGCGTCATTGTAGTCCCCGTGTTTGACAATAATGCGAAGTCGCTCGCGTACAGTTTCATTCTGCAAACTTGTCTGATGGTTGAAAAGTTCCATTCTCTTGTGTGCTGAAGCCTTTTTCAATTCATCCGTATTGGCCACATAGAACGGTTTTTCATCAAACGTGAAGCGATGCCCCAACCTTCCCATTTTAGACCATTCCGTGTAAAGCATTCCGCGCTCGTCTGGTTCTCCTTGAATGGCACGACGCTTTTTTTCTTTTTCGTACTTGGCTATCGTTTTTGGTTTTTTATACTTTGTTGCAGTCTCGCCATTGTCAAGCGTGTCCATGTCCCAAATGGCTTCATACACTTTTGTCCGGTCGCTTTCCGCCACAGTTGCCGGAATTTCTGTGATAAGGTCTTGGTCGTTGCGGCAACCGACAAACAACACGCGCTCCCGGTTTTGGGGCACGCCATAATTGGCAGACATTACAACGATAGGTTTCTCGATGTTGTAAAGTCTTACATTTTTCATTATGGTGTCAAACTCCTTTGTTGCTTTCTCGTTGCTGGAGAGGGCTTTTCGTATGAAGTCAATACATTCGTCAAAGGTAGACACGTAAAGTTCAAGCGATTTCTTTATTACGTCGGCATCTTCTTTGCAATTGCCAAGAGCAGCCACATCATCAATGGCTTTCTCCATGGAGTCGAAAATGTCTTCGGCAGATACCGCTTCAACTGCCGCATTGTATTTGTCAACGAAACGGTCGTTGTCTATATGTGCGGTTGTCTTAAGTTGAATGATCCGCTTGCGGATTTCCTCGCGCAATTTTCTTTGCTTCAACAGAATGAGCCCATGTCTGATGGTATTCACAGCGTCATTGCTCTTGCTCACATTGTAAGCAAGGTTTTTGGTCGTGAGTTCACGGAGTTGGGCATCCATACTGTCAAAGAAAGACTGCTCTATGGCATCCGCATTGTCCCCGTATGCCTCCAGTCTTAGCTTCATGGTCAATGCGGCATACAAAGCAGGGGGTATACGCTTCTGCAATTTGACTTCAATGTAGTCAAGAAGTTGCTGAAAGGCCATCGGGTCTACGATGGAGCGAATCTCTCGCAAGATGCGCTCTTTGATGCGCCCTTTGTCCTTTGTGAGGATGCCCTTGACATTCTCCATTACAAAGTATTTGGGGCGCAAAGCCTTTATGACCTTAAGATAATGGAAGAAAAGGTCATCGCGTTTGTCCATCTTTTTTCTGCGTCCGGCAAGACTGAATGACTGACAGCTCGGACCGCCTGTTACCACTTCAATCTCCTGTCCATTCAGCTTGTCCAACAGGTTGGGAAGAAACGAATCTTCCATGATGTCCTGGCAAATGAACTCTGTATCAAGTCCAAGAACATTGTTGTAACGTGCCCGGTGGGTCAGTTCGCAGTTTTCATTGATGTCACTGGCCAAACGAAAATCGAAATACTTGTCGTTGGTATATGCCTGCATAAAGCCTTCGCTGATGCCGCCGGCACCGGCAAACAGATCTACGAATGTTACTTTCTTGCGCGGTTCTATAAATTCTTTTTTCTCCACGATATCTTACAAAACAGGACTCCCCAACGGTGCCTACAGGCCGACCAAAGCCCTTCGCTGCCATCAGGGATTCCCTTTTTTGCATACGCTTTTGTGTTTGGTCTGTTCGTAGGTAAGAATGTGTGTGCACAAATCTTGCCTACAAAGATAATGATTTTAGTTGGATTCCCTTGCAACCTTACAACTTGCAAAAGGAATCGTCCGGCAATATTATCCCCGTCGGCACCTGTCACCCTTGTCTTGATGGCAGACCTTTGAATATTGACTCCTGCAAAGAATTCTTCACCAAACCGCGCATATGGTGTGCGC
>CAVHBF010000134.1:0-5071 GCA_963634195.1 Bacteroides thetaiotaomicron
GTTCTGGAGCGGGGCTGCATACAGCGGTTGGTTGCCGAAGTCATTTTTGTAGCGTGCAAGACCCTTGAGCATATAATAGGCGGAGTCAAACCCCCACATGGCAACGGAAAACGTGCTTTGCGGAAGTGTGGTGTCAAAATTACCGTTGTAAGCCCGGGCAAAGCTGTCGACACGCGGAATGCCCTGCCGCGGATAGTCTTGCGTCACGATATAGACGTTGGCTTCGCCCAAAGCCTTGGCACTGGCGGCTGAAACGGTGCGCTCCCGCCAGCTTGCGTAGCCTATGACCGCGGCTTTTACCGCAGGTGTCTTTGCTGCCAGCTGCATCAGGACGTTTTGTGTCTGTTCATCGTACATGGACGGAACGATGACCGCATTGCCGTCGGCCATTGTCTGCAGGATTTTACGCTCCTTGTCCGGCCATTCAAGGACTTTGACACCTTTCACGAACTTTTTCATGAAATTGGCCAGAGGGCAAATCTGTTCTCCACCGTTTGCCGACACTACGTACATCTGCCTGCCGTTGAAGAACCTTGACAGGAGATTGAAAGCGGGAACGGAATAGTCCGTCTGCGTGACTTTCAGCGCATAGAAGTTGGGATTTGCAATGAAGTCATCGTATCTCCCCCCGAAAGGCATCACTACCTTGGTCCCGTTGAGTATGGAGTAGTTGTTGACCACCTCGGCCTGCTGTGGACCGGACGGTGCGAAGATTATGTCAAAGACCCCGTGTCTGGCTTCGTCAAGCAACGCCTGCATATCGGCGACTGTAGCCCCGCAGTCGGCTGCCGTCACGCAGAAGACGGTGCCGTCCCCGCTCAGGGAGTCCACGGCCATGAGCACCCCCCTGTAGTATTCAACGGCCTGCTGTCCTTTGATGCCGCCCGACTTGAACGGCAGAAAGACCCCGATGTTGACATCGGCAAATGAAACAGATGCCATTGCCAGCGCGACGACCGCAAGGAGAAGTTTTGTTCTGCTCATATCCCGCTTGTGAAATTTATAAGGCAAAAGTACAAAAAGCATTTGAAGTTTCCGTGTAATAGACAATAAAAAGGTATTTTTGCCGTTGTTACACAGTAACACCTGCCGTTGATTTCGGCTTGCTGCCGGTGAGTAGCGCGAGCATGGTGTTTCTGAGGATACAAGACTCTGTTTTCTGCAAGAAGTCATGAAAAAGTCACTGTTGACCATATTGATTGTGTTCATGGGCACTTGTTCTGTAGTGCAGTCTGCGACAGCTGTTGTGCCCGATGATGGACCGACCGCCAATCCCAAAATGGAAGTGGAGGATGAAACAGGCTGGGTAACAGTCAGCGAATATTCTGGTTCTGCGCCTCTTAAAGTCCGTTTTACCTCAAACACGGAAAATATCGGAGAGTATACTCCCCTATATGAGTGGCGTGTGTTCAAGGACGGCAAAGCCAGTTCACCCTATCTGGTGCGCTATGATGCGGATTTTGACTATGAGTTCCGGGAATCCGGGAGCTCGCAGATAACCTTGCAGGTCAGTTTTGTGAACGGAACAGACACCATACTGTATGAAATCCCCTCAAAGTTCAGTGTGGAGGTGTCGACATCGGTGCTGAATGTCCCTAACGCCTTTTCCCCCAACGGAGACGGCATAAACGATGTTTTCCGGGTAAAGCAGGACTACAAGAGCATTGTGGAGTTCCACGGATTCATCTTTTCACGCAACGGCAAAAAACTCTTTGAGTGGACAGACCTTGCCGCTGGTTGGGACGGACGGTACCATGGCTCGGATGTTGCAGATGGTGTCTACTATGTGCGTATTGACGCCAAGGGAGCTGACGGTAAAAGGTACAACATAAAGAAAGCGGTGAACCTGCTTAGGGGCTACTCGGAAAGTTCGGGCAGCGGTACCACGGAATAACCCCGGGACGCTCTTTCTCCGAAGCTGTTAAATTTGCCCTGCCACAGTTGGGCTGACGGGCAAAAGATTGCTAACTTTGCACATTCAGTTCATATCAGACGATGGCAAAGAAGACACAGCACACAGACGGGGCGGCGGTATCTGGAGTAGTCTGCCGCAGTGCGGATGGCGCAGACTGCAATGAAAATGAAGAAGACGCAAGTATTGTCATAGCCGGGGCCAGAACCAATAACCTGCAGGACATATCACTCAGCATACCCCACAACAAACTTACGGTCATAACGGGATTGAGCGGGAGCGGAAAAAGTTCTCTGGCGTTTGACACGATTTACGCCGAGGGGCAGCGCCGCTACATAGAGACATTCGCCGCCTATGCCAGAAATTATCTGGACAATGTACAGCGTCCAGATGTAGACAAGATTACCGGACTGTCGCCCGTGATTTCCATTGACCAGAAGACAACAAACCGCAACCCGCGTTCGACCGTGGGCACAGTGACGGAAATATATGATTTCCTGCGTCTGCTCTATGCCCGCATCGGCGAAGCTTACTCCTATGCGTCCGGCGAAAAGATGGTGAAATATACGGAGGAGAGGATTATCAGGATGGTGCAGGAGGAATACGCCGGCCGCAAGATATATATCCTTGCCCCGTTGGTGCGCAACCGTAAGGGGCACTACCGTGAGCTGTTTGACAGCATAAGGCGCAAAGGGTTCATACATGCAAGAGTTGACGGGGAACTCATAGAACTGCAGCCGAACTACAAAACCGACCGCTACAAAAAGCATACCATAGAAGTCGTTGTGGACAGGCTGAAAATCAAGGAGGAGGTTTGTCCTGCTGATGAGGTGCGCTTGCGCCGCACGGTTCTTGCCGCTTTCCGGCAAGGTGGAGGAGTCATTTCCGTGCTTGATGCCGACAATGGGAACGAACGCTATTACAGCAAACACCTCATGTGTCCGGTTACGGGCATTTCGTATCACGACCCGTCGCCGCATGACTTTTCTTTCAATTCCTCGCAGGGTGCTTGCTCGCACTGCAACGGTCTGGGTACGGTGAACGACATAGACATGAAGAAAGTGATGCCCGACAGTCGTCTTACAATCCGCAAAGGAGCCATTGTTCCTATCGGCAAATTCAAGAACACCTTGATATTTGCGGAGATACAGTCATTGCTGGCGATGTATGGGTGTGATCTGGATACTCCCGTGGATGAGATCCCGGAAGAAGCCCTTGCCGAAATAATACAAGGCAGCACACGTGACATCCGCATTCCAGCGTCTTCAGCACACACGGCAGGTGACCAGTTTGTGAGATATGCCGGCATAATGCGCTATCTTCAGCAGATGGCAGACGGGGAGATGTCTGCATCTGCGGAGAAATGGGTGGAGCAGTTCAGCAGGATGGTTGTCTGTCCGGAGTGTCACGGCAAGCGGCTTAACAAGACCGCTTTGCACTATTTCATTGACGGGAAGAACATTGCAGACCTGTGTGAAATGGATTTGGCGGGGCTTCGCGACTGGATTGGCGGGCTTGCGCCAAAACTTGGCAAGACACAGGAGGTGATAGGCCGGGAAATAATCAAGGAAATAGACAACAGGCTGTCGTTTCTGCTGAATGTCGGTCTGGGGTATCTCTCGCTAAGCCGCGGCTCCGCCACTTTGTCTGGGGGCGAAAGTCAGCGTATCCGGCTTGCTACCCAAATAGGGTCAGGGCTGGTCAATGTGATATATATTCTTGACGAGCCGTCAATAGGACTCCACCAGCGTGACAACATGAAGCTTATCCGTTCGCTGCAGGAACTGCGTGACCAGGGCAATACCGTGATTGTCGTAGAGCACGACAAAGAGATGATGCTGAAGAGTGACTTTGTGGTAGACATCGGTCCCGGGGCCGGATGCCACGGCGGCAAAGTCGTTTACTGCGGTCCGCCCGAAGGCATGGCCAACGCCCGGACTCTGACATCGGATTACATCAACGGATGTCGTTGCATACCTGTTCCTGCCAAACGACGGTCTGGGACAGGTCGGCAGATAGTGCTGCGCGGTGCGAGGGGCAACAACCTTAAAAATGTGGACGTTTCAATACCGTTGGGTACATTCGTGTGTGTCACGGGCGTGTCTGGCAGCGGAAAATCCAGTCTGATTGTTTCAACGCTCCTGCCGGTGCTGGCAAGGCATTTCTACAGGAGCACCCAAGTCCCGTTGCCGTATGATTCGATAGAGGGAATGGAGGATATCGACAAGGTTGTTTCTGTAGACCAAAGTCCCATAGGGCGTACCCCACGCTCCAACCCGGCGACATACACCGGGGTGTTTGCCGATATACGCAATCTGTTCGCACAGCTGCCGGAAGCGGTTATCCGCGGCTACAAGCCCGGGCGTTTTTCCTTCAATACGGCAGGCGGACGATGTCCGGTCTGCAAGGGTAACGGCTACAGGGCGGTGGAGATGAATTTCCTGCCCACGGTTATGATACCCTGCGAAGCTTGCCATGGCAAGAGATATGATCGCGAAACGCTGGAAGTCCGTTTCAAAGGCAGGTCCATATCGGATGTCCTGGACATGACAGTAGACCAGGCCGTGTCTTTCTTTGAGTCTGTGCCCCATATACTGCGCAAGATAAAGGCTCTCCGGGAGGTAGGGTTGGGATATGTGAAGTTAGGGCAGCCTTCCACCACCCTGAGCGGGGGCGAAAGCCAGAGAGTGAAACTTGCGGCGGAGCTGGCGAAGCGCGACACGGGCAATACCCTCTACATACTTGACGAACCGACTACGGGTTTGCATTTCGAGGACACCAGAATACTTGTGGAAGTGCTGGAGAAGCTGTGCGACCGGGGCAACACCGTTCTGGTGATAGAACACAATCTTGACATCATAAAGGTGGCAGACTACATCATAGATGTCGGTCCCGAGGGAGGAAGGGACGGCGGGAATATTGTGGCGCAGGGAACGCCTGAAGACGTGGCGAAAAACCCGAATAGCGTGACAGCCCCGTTCCTCAGAGTGGAGCTGGGCATGTAAAAGAATGCCACCCCATTTCTGTTATTTGCCTTTGCATTGCCTTACATAACCCGTTGGCGGAATTAATTTAGTTCGACAAACACGAATAAAAAGTTGCACATATCGCTGATTTTTAGTAACTTAGTGGTGATAAAAACATTAAGTCTAAATCATC
>CAVHBF010000135.1:0-2559 GCA_963634195.1 Bacteroides thetaiotaomicron
CTGTACAAGAGCTCCCGGACCGTATTTGTTAATCAGATACGCCGAAATCCAGTTGTTTGACTGGGCGAGAGCCCACTTCAGGGGGACCATTTCGCCGTAACGCGCTTTGCTGCCATTGCGGGGCGTCCACTTCCCGTAGGTTTGCTGCTGGTTGGGCACGAGATCGCACGGAGTCATGCCGTTTTCCATGGCAAGGGAATACAAGTACGGTTTTATCGTGGAACCCACCTGCCGGTGTCCTTGCGAACACATGTCATACTTGAAGTTGTTGAAATCAATGCCTCCCACGTAGGCCTTCACGTAACCTGTGGACGGATCCATGGACATGAATCCAGCCTGCAGAAACGCCTTGTGGTAAAACAGCGAGTCAAGGGGCGTCATCGTAGTGTCCACATCGCCATGATATGTGAACACAGTCAAGGGAAGTCTTTTGTTGAAAGCCTGCATTATTTCTTCTTCCGAAGCCCCGTTTGCCTTCATTTGCCTGTATCTGTCGCTTTGCCGTATAGCCTGCATTATAAGGTTTTGCCGTGTGGTTGCCCCCGTAGATTCGGCATAAGGGTATTTCGCCGTTCCTCTTTTTTCCTTGTTGAACATATGCTGCAGCCACATCAGATGCTCCCTCACAGCCATCTCGGCATAACGCTGCATTCGCGAGTCAATGGTGGTGTATATTTTCAATCCGTCGACATAGATGTTGTACGGGCTGCCGTCATCCTTGGTGTGCTTGTTGCACCATCCGTAGAGGGGGTTGTTGTCCCACTCGTATTTTGCGTCATTGTATTCAAGGTCGGAATAATATGACTCCCTTTGGGGACTGCCGGCCATCATGACCTGCCGCAAATATTCCCTGAAGTAAGTCGCTATTCCCTCATTGTGCGCTATGCGCTGGAAGTTCACGCCAAGACCCTGCTCCATGTAAGCGTTGGCCTCGATCTTTGAAATATAGCCATTCTCTTCCATGAGCCGCAGCACCATGTTGCGGCGTTCAAGTGTGAGTTCCGGATTGCGTATGGGATTATAATACGAGGGGTTCTTGCACATTCCCACCAGCATTGCCGCTTCCGGAACGGTCAATTCTGAAGGCAGTTTGTTGAAATAGATTTTGGCCGCGCTCTTTATTCCCACAGCATGGTGCAGGAAGTCAAAACAATTGAGGTAGAGAGTAAGTATTTCGTCCTTTGAGTAGTAGTGTTCCAATTTTATGGCAATTACCCACTCAATGGCTTTTTGCATGATTCGCTCCGTGCTGTTTCTCGTAACGGAGGTGTACAGCTGCTTGGCAAGCTGTTGTGTAATCGTGCTTCCGCCTCCAGCTTGTTTCCGGTGCAGTATGCCGCGCAGCACCACCGCTCTGGCCAACGACCTGAGATCCACGCCGGAGTGCTCATAGAACCTCTTGTCTTCTGTGGCGACAAGGGCTTGATATACACACGGGGCTACCTCGTGGTGTTTTGCAGTCATGCGATTTTCATTGTATGACCATGTGCCGAGCAGTTCTCCGTCACTTGAGAACACCTGCGAAGCGTATTTCCTGATAGGGTTCTCAAGTTCCTCAACAGGCGGAACATAGCCGAACCAACCGTTCCAGATGGCTGTAAACAGCAGAGTGACCCCTACAATGAAAGCGGCTGTCAGGATCCATAATATGTGTGTGATTCTCTTTCTCATTGTCTTCGCATGTATTTTCCGACAAACTTGCAGACAAATTGCACGAAAGCTGTTGCCTAATTGCAAAGGTACGGCATTTTATTCGCATAGCCTTGAAAAGTGGGGGTGCGCATGGCTGTTTTTTTGAATTGGCTGTGATTTTCCTCTTGGGCAGCAAGATTTCCAAACGATCTGCACAGGGGGCATTTGTCTGATGATTGTTGCATTTGTATATGGAGGGAACATGCATTATGGTGTTTATACTGCCGGTCTTCGCCCTGTCCCGCTGAAAACAACAGGATTGTTTGTTGACAGAACCTTATTTGTTTGTAATTTCGCTTTCAGTTGGGTTATATAAAACAAACGAATTGATTTATGCCGGAAGTCAAGAAAAACACCGTGTTGTTGCCTTTTCTTTTTGAAAGCATGCCCGAAATAAGCAGATCGCGCATCAGGCAGTTTTTGCGCGACGGGCGCATACAGGTCAACGGTGTCGCCGTAAGCCAGTATGACACCCCTCTCTCTGTTGGCGACAAGGTTGTCTTGGGCAGCAGAAAGTCCGTCAGGAGTACGGGGCTGAACAGCCGCCATGTGTATCTCGTTTACGAAGACCGCCACCTCGTGGTGGTTGAAAAGCGCGAAGGAATTTTGTCCATGGCAACGTCCCACCACTCTTTTTGTGTCAAGACAGTGCTTGACAACTATTTTGAACGCACCCGTCAGCATTGCCGTGCCCACATCGTGCACCGGCTTGACCGCGACACTTCCGGCCTCATGATATATGCCAAGGACCGCGATACGCAACAGCGGTTTGAGACGAACTGGAAAGAGCTCGTGTTTGACCGCCGTTATGTGGCGGTGGCAAGGGGGATGCTTTGTCTGGATTCGGGAACTGTAACGCGCTCGCTG
>CAVHBF010000135.1:2569-5050 GCA_963634195.1 Bacteroides thetaiotaomicron
TCTTCACCATGAGCAGCCCTGTTGACAATGGCGGAAAGATTGCCATAACACACTACAAGGTCATCAAAAGGGGAGAGCAAAACACCCTTGTGGAGCTAAAGCTTGAAACAGGCAGAAAAAACCAGATAAGGGTACACCTGTCTGATCTTCACCATCCGGTCGTGGGAGACCGGAAATACGGAACGGAGGCTTTTTCGGACGCGACAGCCATGGAGGCAGGACGAATGTATCTGCATGCGCTGCGCCTGTATTTTCACCATCCTGTCACCGGCGAGGAATTCCATTTTTCCACGCCAATTCCGCCATCCTTTCTTGCCGCCCTTTAGGACAGGTGCGGCATCTCTTGCCGAAAACGGATTTATGCAACACGGTGTTGTCAAAGAAAAGTGTTACCTTTGCCCCAAATTAACTACAAGAAGATGCTTACGTTGAATCAGATTACCCGGAACACGGAAGAAGTGGTAAAAGGACTGGAGAAGAAACACTTCAAGAATGCTGCACAAATAATAGAAAGCGTTATCAGGCTGAACAACGACCGCAGGGCGGCGCAGACCAAACTGGACGAAAACCTTTCGCAACAGAACAAGATAGCCAAGTCCATCGGACAACTGATGCGCGATAAAAAGGCGGCAGAGGCAGAAGAGGCAAAAACGCAGGTCGCCGCACTGAAGTCCGAGAGCTCCGGGCTGCAGGCAAGAAAACATGATCTGGAGGCGGAGCTGCAGCGTGTCTTGTATACCATCCCCAACGTCCCTTATCCGGAAGTGCCTGAAGGCGAAACAGCAGCAGACAATGTCGTGGTAAAGGAGGGCGGGCGTTCAACTTCCTTGCCCGGCGATGCCCTCCCGCATTGGGAACTGGCAAAAAAATACGGTCTCATAGACTTTGACCTGGGAGTGAAGATCACCGGTGCGGGTTTCCCTGTGTATATCGGCATGGGGGCCCGCCTGCAGCGCGCACTGATCAATTTCTTTCTTGACGAAGCCAGAAACAGCGGCTATGTGGAGATAATCCCCCCAACAGTGGTAAACGCCGACAGCGGATACGGCACGGGGCAGCTGCCTGACAAGGAGGGACAGATGTATCATTGCGAAGTGGACGACATGTATCTGATTCCCACGGCTGAGGTTCCCGTCACAAACATATACCGCAATGTCATCCTTGACGAAAAGGACTTGCCCGTCAAGAACTGCGCCTACACACAGTGCTTTCGCCGTGAAGCCGGCAGCTACGGCAAGGATGTGAGGGGGCTTAACAGACTGCACGAGTTTTCCAAAATAGAGCTGGTGAGGATTGACACTCCCCAGCATTCAAGAGAGAGCCACAGGGAAATGCTTGATCATGTGGAGAGTCTTCTGGTCAAGCTGGAACTGCCATACAGAATACTGCGGCTGTGCGGAGGGGACATGAGTTTCACTTCTGCCATCTGCTATGATTTCGAGGTCTATTCCGAGGCGCAGAAACGGTGGCTGGAAGTTTCCTCAGTGTCAAACTTTGACACATATCAGGCCAACAGGCTGAAATGCCGTTACCGCAAAGACGACAAGCATACGGAATTGTGCCATACCCTTAACGGTTCTGCTTTGGCTCTGCCGCGCATTGTCGCCGCGTTGCTTGAAAACAACCAGACAGAAGACGGCATCCGCATTCCTGCAGTCCTGCAACCTTATATGGGTGTGGACATAATCAAGCTTAATTCATAGGCCTGCGATATATTTTGTCGGCAACGGTCTTCGAAGCATAAAGCGTTGTTCCGAACACTTCCGGACAGACTTTGTTGCCACAGTCCATTTCCCAAATCCATAACAGGTTCTGTTGTCCTACATTCCGGATGACAGGACCTAAATTCTGACAAGAAGAAAGCCGCGGAACATTTGTAACTTTGAACAACTGTACAAGATTGCAGACACGAACTGCAGTTTTCCGTATCATATCCGGACCTTCACAACCTTGAATGCAGAGGAGTGCAAAGGCAAAATCATTCTTCATGCACAACGCTGGAAGCCCTAAAGGGTATTCCCCAAAAGTGGGGGCAATATTGTTCTTTTACAAAAAAGGACAAGGAAAATGTTCTTTTTTCAAATGATTTTTTTTACTTTTGTAACGTCTGCTTCCGTGCCGGAAGCCCCCGGTGGGCAGAGGATGGGCAGATATACATATTGGTAAAGGCGTTTTTGTACGCTTTTGTTTTGACGTGCAGGAATCTGGCAGTTCGCACACAATTTGTCAAAAACAAAGCAATGCAGAACGCTTCATGAGGTGTATCATATATACAGCTCTCTTTGGCTTCAGCCGCTTCACTGGTTGTTGTCAAGGGTGTTTCTATATTCTTACACTGGCGTGGGGCTTTCGGCGTTGCTCGTTTCGACAAATTGGGCAAAGCCAGAGCCTCTACACGTGGAACGAGTGACAGAACTGACTCCACGCTTTTTCGTATGTATTAGGGAGTAAATACAGTCAACAAAGGGGTCCTGTTGACAG
>CAVHBF010000136.1:0-1772 GCA_963634195.1 Bacteroides thetaiotaomicron
CATCGGCACCGTACGTTGATTTCAATGTCGAACCTTCCGCCATCCTTCTTGGTGACAAGGTGTTCTTCCAGGACAAGGCTATTCTCGGTCCGGAGAAATGGCAATGGGAAATTAACCATGTCAGCGGAAAACGCAACTATGTGATCCATGGCCAGAATTCCGCTTTTACTCCCGAAGCCCCCGGTTACTATAACGTGACCCTCAAGGCATCAAACGCCCACGGCGAGTCTTTGAAGACGTCAAACAGGGTATTTGCCGTCAGCAATGCTGACCCAGGCAACGGTTTGTCAATGGGAGGCAACGGCGAACGTTTTGCCGTACCCACGCCGTTCACTGCCGGAGTCCGCAATTTCACCGTTGACACATGGCTCTATCCGTCCGCCTACAAAGGAGCGCTTACCATGGCGACCGATGACGGCAACTTCAAGACGTGGGCCAACGACGACGGTTCGGTGAACGTATATGTCAACGGCAAACAGGTGACTTCTGAACCCGGTTTTATCACAAAAGACGAGTGGCATCACTACGCCATAACTTTCGGCACGGGCAACGTGAAGTTCTATCGCGACTCAGAGCTTTTCAGTGCCCCAAGCCTGCGCCTTGGCCTTACTTGCCCGGCATGGACTGGCTCGCTTACCGTCAGTTCCGACACCGCCTCGTTCAAGGGAATCTTCGACGAATTCCGCATATGGGGCAAGACATTGAACGAAAAACAGCTCCGTCAGTTCTGCAACCAGCCCATCAGTTCTGACGACATGGAAGCCGCCAAGTCTGCCAATGGTCTGAAAGTGTACTACCAGTTCAACCAGAATAGCGGCAACCTTATAGATGCTACGGGCAACGGGCTGACCGGGCTGCGGTTGGGCTTCGGCCCTGACGGCGATGCCTGGACAACGGCTCTCGGTGTGTTTACGCTTGATTTCGGCGGCGATGAGGCAAGTGACGTATCTGACGACTACCTCACCAACTACAAAGCTCCTTTCCTGCATACGGACAATTCCGTGAGCTCCAGCAACTCCTCAAATCTCCTTGAACTCAAGACCGGCACCGCCGATTCCAAATGGGTCATAGGCAACGCCATCGTCAAAGACAATGCGACCACGGGAGCACACGTTGCCAAGGTCCAGAACTGTGATATCCAATTCCGTACGGGTTACTATGGCTTTGCCGACACGCTCAAAAACCACCAGCTGTACCAGACCGTGACACTGCCGGCCGGCTACTATACACTCACTGTCAGTCCGAGCGAAGGGGGTGCGTTCAATACCGACAGCAGTCTTATATGCATTGTGCGGGGCGAGGACTTTGTCGACATGGGCAACTACGAAAAGAAATCGGCGGCTTACGCTCCGCTGTCCAAACAGACGGTGACATTCACTGTCGGCGAAGAGACACCAGTAACACTCGGAGTCATCATTAACCTTGAGGGGTGGACAGCCGTTGACATCGCCGAGTTCAAACTTATGCGCACTCCCGTGAAAGAAGTGGAACAGGATGACCAGACTTCTGTATATGATGCCGTTGACGAGGGGTCGATGAAACGCTACACGCCGATGAGTCGTGCCATACGTGTCATAAACAAAGAGCCTCGCCAGATGAAAGTGTTCACTCTTGACGGCCAGCTGATATTCAGCCAGCTTGTGGAAGGAGTGCACATTATTCCGTTTGCGCCGGGAATCTATCTTGTTGACGGAGAAAAAATCAAGGTTGACTGATGTTTTCCCGAAAAACAACAATAAAAGTACAAACAATAAAACTACAAACAATGACAA
>CAVHBF010000136.1:1782-4974 GCA_963634195.1 Bacteroides thetaiotaomicron
GCTGCGGCACTGGCACTGCTGTGCTCGTGGCTATCCTGCAAGTCGCAGACCCGATGGACAATGACAGGCGATGGCGGAATCGGGTGGTCGGGGAAACAACTGTCGGCTCACCGTGATCATGTGGAAATGAGCGGCAAACGCGTGTCCGTGGTGTTCAGGTACGGCATAGACAGCAAGGGTGCGTCTTTTGTGAACAAAGGCATGGTATGGCCGTTGCTACGCACTGTGCCCAACAATACACACGCCTCGCTGATGCGGCACATTTCGTGGGATGTTATGGACCAGTTCGCTGCAGACAACCACTATCTGTCAGACGAAAAGGTCAAAAAAATCAGCCTGAAAGGAGTACTGTGCGTGGAAAGCGAATTCCCCAACGGATTGACGGTGGAAAGGACGTATTTCCCCTCGACGGAAAAACCGGCGGCAATGGAAATCATGAAAGTTGTCAATACCGGCAGCAAGGCAGTAAAAGTGTCAATGCCCTATACGAACAACGTGATGTATACAGACCCGGCAAAGGGAGTGAAAGGCTCATACGCCATCCGCATGCAGGTGTGCAACCCGGGCAATGCTGTGATAGAACCGGGCAAGAGTGTGGAGTATTACGGCATCATATCGGCAACGGAAGAGGGCGGCAAGGCCATTGAGGCCGACTGCAGAAAGGAACTGGCAGTCCGCGAGGCCTTTGTCAGCAACATCATGGATTCCCATTTGGTACTGAAGACTCCCGACGAGACGATAAACCGGATGTTCGCGTTCTCCAAAATCAGGGCTTGCGAGAGCATATATGAAACGGCGGGAGGTCCCATGCACGGTCCGGGTGGAGAATCGTATTATGCCGCAGTGTGGACCAACGACCAGGCAGAGTATATAAATCCATATTTCCCCTTTGTGGGATACAGTTATGGCAATGCCTCCGCCTTGAACAGCTATCTCATGTTCGCCAAGTTCATGAACGACGAGGGCAAGCCTATCCCGTCATCCATCATTGCGGAGGGCAAGGATATCTGGAACGGGGCCGGCGACCGGGGCGATGCGGCCATGATAGCCTACGGTGCGGCACGCTATGCGCTGGCCCGTGGCGACATGGGGGAAGCACGCCAGTTGTGGCCTCTTGTCAAGTGGTGTCTTGACTACTGCAAGTCAAAGCTCAACGCTGACGGTGTCGTGACCTCTGACAACGATGAGCTTGAGGGACGTTTTCCTGCCGGCAATGCCAATTTGTGTACATCAAGCCTGTACTACGATGCCTTGCTTTCGGCATCGTATCTCGCTCCGCTTATGGGCGAGCGTCCTGCCGCCGCGGTTTACCGCAAGGAGGCGCAGGTCTTGCGCTCCAATATAAACCGGTATTTTGCCGGACCGGTAGAGGGATTTGACACTTACAGGTATTACGAGGGCAACGACATCTTGCGTTCATGGATTTGCATCCCTCTTGTGACGGGGATAGACGAAAAGGCCAAGGGAACGATAGATGCCCTGTTTTCTCCGCGCCTATGGACGGAAAACGGTATGCTCACCCAGGCCGGCACCAAGACATACTGGGATCGCTCGACTCTCTACGGCTTGCGCGGGGCTCTCTATGTGGGAGCAACCGACAAAGCCATGGATTTTCTGCACCGCTACTCTGAGACCCGCCTGTTGGGAGACCACGTTCCGTATGCCATTGAGGCGTGGCCCGAGGGGTCTCAGCGTCATCTCTCCGCCGAGAGCGGACTCTACGGGCGCATTATAACAGAGGGGCTGTTCGGCATTCGTCCTACGGGCTTCAAGTCGTTCAGCATAACTCCCCACTTGCCGTCTGGCTGGAACGAGATGGAACTCGACCATATTTTTGCCTTTGGCTCTGATTTCAATATCCGCATCGAGCGTGCGGGCAAAAAACTCCTGCTGACAGTGACGGAAGGCTCTCGCACGCAGAAAGTCACCCTTGCCAATGGACAGTGCAAGAACATTGTGCTGAAACAATAGGTGATTGTACAACAAAAAACCGCAGGTAGGCAAGTGCCTACCTGCGGTTTTTTGTTGCCAGATATCTTTCCGTTGTTGTGGACAGTGAAATCTGTTACATTCAGAACGGGAGGTCGTCCGTATTGCCGCCGTCATCCGTTGTGGTCGCGGCAGGCGGGACGGGTATTGCAGCTGCCGCAGAATCCTGTGCCTGCTGCACGAGCGGAGCCGTGATGCGGGTGACGCGCCAGGCCCGAAGCGAATTGTAGTAGCGTCCGTTGTATTCGCGTGCGTCAATGTCAAGGTCTACGGCGACATCATCGCCCTCCTTGAGGTTGAACTGCTGCAGGCGCTCGGCACCCCACACGGAGAAAAGGCACTTGCGGGAGTAGGGCTGGTCAAATGATTCAAGCAGAAAGTCCTGTGCCATCCATTGTCCGCGCTCACTTTGTCCACTACGAGGTTCAAAAGCCTGTATGATTTTTCCTTGTATTGTTGCCATAATTCTTGTTTTTACGGGTTGTTCTTGCGGTCTGTATAATTCCCTGAAAACAAAAAAGCAGGGAGAGTTGCTCCGATTTTATTTTTCCCACGGAAGAGCCTGGTCAACCCCTCCTGACAGGGGGTCGGCATCGGAAGCCGATGTGGCTGGCTGTGAAGAGGCTACGCCTATCTGGGCGTTTCCGCCGGTTGCCACGCCTACGGGCGGCACCATAGCGGAGGGCTGGTTGACGGCGATGGCCCTGAAATCGTTGTACCACCTGCCATTGTAGTCATGTGCATCAATGGAAATGGTAACTCTGGCTCTCGTGCCTTCCTGCAGGTTAAACAGGTCAATGTTGCCGTCGGCCACGGTAAACAGACATTTGCGCGGGTATTGTCCCGGGGTTTCTATGACATAGTCCTTGCGCTTCCACTCATTGCCGTTGCGTGCGCTGATTCCGGAGCGTAATTCAAGGGCTTTGATAACGGTTCCCTCTATTTCAATCTGTAGCATGATGCAAATAACTTTTTAGGAAGCGAAGTTACGCTTTTAATTTTATTTACGGACAGGCTTGTCATATTTTTCTTTGCAAACCTCCTCCGTAAAGATAAAATATAGTACCTTTGTGCTGATAAAAATACATATACAGCAAAGCCATGAGATATACCGTAAACAGTGCAGAACTACTAAGTGTGCTGCAAGTCCTAGACAGAGTGATACTGACAAAAAACGTGACACCGATCCAGTCATGCGTGCTG
>CAVHBF010000137.1:0-4968 GCA_963634195.1 Bacteroides thetaiotaomicron
TCTACAGAATATCGGTCAGCACCTATAAAAGTCATTTCTTGTTGAAAGGCAGTTCTTTGCTGTTCGCCTTTGATGGTTTCAAGGCTCGTCCGACAATAGACATCGACTTGCTTGGCGAACGGATAAGCAACGACCAGGAGAATTTACGCAAGGCGTTTCACGACATTTGCTCTATTGTGTGCGAGGAGGACGGAGTAATCTTCGATGCAGATACTCTTGAGTTGGAACCTATAGCCGTGGAAAAGAAATATCCCGGCACCAGTGTGAAGATGACGGCTCATTTGGACACTATCGTTCAACAGATTTCTATAGACATAGGTTTCGGCGACGTGGTGACCCCTTATCCACTGACGCTCGACTATCCATTGCTTCTCGATGATGTTCCGTCAGTTGAACTGTATGCATATTCCTTGGAGACATTGATTGCGGAGAAATTTCATACGATGGTCGACCGTGACGAAAGCAACAGCCGCATGAAGGATTTCTTCGACGTCTATCAATTGTTCACTTGTCATGAGATTGACCGCACGTTGCTTGCAGAAGCCATTGTCAGCACATTCAAGAACAGGAATACCGCTTACTTCGAGGGATTGAAACTCTTCACTGATGATTTCGCCACAAATCCGACACGCAACATTTGGTGGAAAGCATTCCTCAAGAAGATACGTTGGAAAGAACAGATAGAGTTTCCCGTTGTAATGGAGTGCATCAAGGACAATTTGCAACAATACTGGAGTGCTGAAACGTTATCCCCTGATTGATTTTCTACAGAAGGCACGACAAACTCCCGTTCCAAAAGTCAAATATGGCTTTACCCCAAATCGGTCATTAGAAAAATGTATGCAAAATTTTCTAATGACCGATTTGGGGTAAAACAGTGTCGAGGTTTGTTTTTCCTTTTGTTTTGGAAAAAGCCCGTGCGGAAGAAAAAAAAGCTTGAGATAACGGCGAAAAGTGTTGACCTTACGGATGCGTTTCGCCCGAAACGCATATCCGCTCCGGGCGAAACGGTTGTCCGTTTCCGCCGAAACGCAACAGAATTTCGGGCGGAACGCGCCCGGTAGAACAAGCAAAAATTTTGCCGGGTCAGCATTTTTCGCGCCCGGAAGGCTCTGCGGCGTTGCCGTGTGCGGCTCTGCCATGCAACTGTGGAACGGAGTGCTGTTTTCCACATGGCAAACCTGTCAGCCTGCCCCTACGGATGCCGGCGTATGGCCAGTATTCCCATTCTACAAAAAACACTGTACCGTCAGCAAATGCATGACGGTACAGTGCATGGAGAGGTGGTTGGCGTTAGTCCAACCGCTATTTCATACGGAACTTCTTGCCGTTCTGGATGTAGATTCCACCCGGTTGCGGAGTGGTGACAAACCTGCCGTTGAGGTCGCAGAAAGGCTGGTTCTTGTCAAGTGCTTCATCTTCCTGTGTGGCGCTGCTCACGTCGGAAATGTCCTTGGGGTCATAGATGAGCCTGTCAGTTCCATCGCCGAGAGCCGCCTTTATGTAGAACGGCTGTGAGCGCAACTCTTCGGGAATGACAAACGTGTAGGTGTTGTATGCGTATACAAACTTGTGGTCGGCGTTGTACACCTTGAATCCGACAGCACCCTTGCCTGTCGACGGGCTGATTACAGTCTTTCCTGTTGTCGGAGAGAACACGCAGGAATACTGCTGGTAGTCAGGATCGTCCACAAACATAGTGAACATGCCGGTCTGTCCCACCACGCTTGCATCTCCGGGGGTCACTCCAGGAGTCGTGGCCAGTCGCATCGCGCCTTCCGGCATGCCCGGATAGTCTGCCGGGTATTTCTCGATACGCTCATCGATAAACAGGATGTTGCCCAGTTTCTTGGGATATTGCTGCATATAGGCAATCGTCTGGTCTATCTGCTCCTGGGTGGTGGTGAAATAGGAGCTTGAGTAGTCTCCCACCTCGTAATTCTTGAGAGGCACGAAGAAGCCCCAGAACTGGAAGAATTCGGACAGGTCGGCCTGGGCCACATCGCACGCGAACTTGGCGAAACGCAGATAGTCAGTCAGTCCGCTGCCCGGATTGTTGGCGTCTCTTGAGCGCGTCATGGGCGTCTGGCGGAATTTGTCGAACAGGCGCGGATAGAATGTCGCATCGTGATCCATGAGGTGGAAGTAGAGCCACAGCTGGAAGTACGCGCGGCTGCGCTGCCAGAGATTGTATTCCTGCCAGAAGACACCTTTATGGAATGAAGACTGCGCCTCTTTCCATGCTCCTCCGCGACCCGTATTGGAGCCCTGAAGCCACGTGTTTATCTGCGAGAAGTTGTTGTTGGATATTTCGGTGCAGCCGGCCATGTTGTAAAGTCCTTGGTGTATGTGCCCTGTTTCGTGGGCTATGCACCAGAAGTTTCCGCCGTTGTCGTATTCCGTGCCGTGTGTCAGGGCATCATAGTTCATTATCGTGCCCACGCCGGGGTAGTATGTGCCGTAGGAAGTGGCGTAGGGGTTGCCGTCGGATGAACTTGATGCCGACAGCATACAGTTGAAACGTCCCTCAAACTGTTCCGCGCCCATTATCTTGTGCTGGTTTTCCACAATGGCGTCCCAACGGTGGAGTGTTCCCTCAATGGCTTTCGCCGTGCCGTCGGTGTCTATCTCGTCAAGCTGCTCTTCGGGTATCTGCGCGAGCAGTTGGTCGTAGTGCATGTTGTACTGGTAGTACTTTGACTTGAGGTGGACGATTTCGTCCTTGAAGAGATTGGCCACCATGTCTTTCCAGTCGGCGTTGGTGTGTCCGCGGGTGATGTCGAAGTATCCCTGCACCCTTCCTCCTTCTATGTGAACGGTGATGGGGTCGACATCCGCCAGTTTCTTGGCCGTGCTGGTCACGATGTGGTGGATGTAGATGAATCCGTCGTCGTCCGGAGTGAAGATGTTGATACCCCGCTTGAGGGCCTTGCGGCCGGCATAGACCCCGCAGCCTTTCACGGAACTGTATTCAAGCGTTGTGTTCGCCGCCGGATTGGCGCCTACATAGAACACGACTATGTCGCCGGCTTTCACGCTGATGCCGGTGGGGCCGGTCTGCGGCGTGAACTGGTATCCTGTTCCCATGAGTGCCGTGCCATTCCACTTCGTGGGGTCGCTGTACGGGGCATAGTCATAGATGCGGAATTCCTTTTCGCGGTGTCCCCAGGTGTCGTTCTTGATTTTCAGTGCCATGCGTATGATGGACTTCGGCAGGCTGGCTTCCGTCATGGCTTTGCTCAGGGAGTCGTCGGAAACTTCCGCGTAGCCGTCGCGCAGAGTGGTGCAGGAATAGTCGGAGAAGAACTTCTGCAGACGGATGTTGAGTATCGTGGTGCTGCTGCTGAGAAGGAGCTGGTTTTCGCTGTAGTCTTCTTCTGCCTCCTTGACTTGCTCGTCTGTCAGATTCGCGCGTTTGGCAACCCACTGCGCTCCGGCTGTTTCAATATCGCCGTTTACGGAGAGTCCGCTGGCATTGGCCGCCAGACCCGTGGTGGGCTTGTTGGGTTCTATGAAGTTGAATGTGGTCTGCCAGGCGTAGCTTCCCTGTGCGACATTCCACTTGTGGTTGGCTGAGCTTTGCTTTGTCGTGATGTAGTTTCCGTTGCAGCTGCTGGTTTCGTTGACAGCTTTTCTGGTGAGCGACTTGCCCGAGTAGATGTTCTGTATGGAATATGTGTTGTCTTCGTTTTTGGTGACTTTCCAGTACTGGTTCCACTTCGTGTCCGAGGTGTCCTGTGTGATGACCATGGCATCGCTGATGCGTTCCGTCATAAAGTTCCCGGTATTGAGGTTGACGAACTGGTAGTAGCTGCAGGCATCGGTGTCGATGAGCTCGGAACCGAATTCGCTGTCTATGTTGGACTTTACGGTAGCCGCATCCACCTCCGTGGCTTCCACGGCAATGATGTTCCATTCGGAGTTCTTGTCGTTGTCGTAATACCAGTCTGTCAGTCCGGAGATTCCCCCGTTGAGGTTGGCGCAGTTCTTTTCTTTTGATGTCAAGTTGCCGTGACAGATGACGATGTATTTGTCGGCTGCAGAGCTGTTGTTGGGACTGAGTGTCAGAGTCCAGTATTTCTTGCTGTCAGCGCAAGTGTAGTCATACTGCAGGAATTTTCCTGTCTGGGCATTGCGCAGGCTGAAACCGTTGTCCTCGTATTCGACAATCCACATCTGCTGCATCCGGCTGGCTGTATTCTTGTTGATCGTCTGTGTTCCGGCCTTGTGTGTGGTCGGGTTTTCAAAAATGTACTGGTTGGTCTTGTTTCTGCTCTGTATGCGGAACAGGCCGCCCTGCTGCAGCTGGTATGAAACCAAGGCTCCGCCGGAAAGCTCGTCTACGTCGGTGAGAGTCACCTTGCGGAGAGACCAGTCATCATTTCCCCCCGTTGACGATGGTTCTTCTGTGGCGTAGCCCAGTGCCACATAGCCGTTGCTGTCAAGGTAGTATTGTGCGCCCTTGATGCCCCAGTGTCCCGGCGACGACTGTATTTCCGCAAGGGTAAACAGCCCGGCTTCCGCTTTGGTGGCAACCACGCCTTGCCCGGTGTTGTAGGCAAGTTCCTTGAGGTAGTTGCCTTCCGCATTCTGGATGTAGTATTTGCCGTCCGTGCCGCTTTCCACAAGGCGGAAGAGGTAGGCAGCCTGTTTTTCAACAGTCCGTCCGTTCTGCGGTGCTGCGGATGTTACGTTTGCGTCTCCGTAGAGATAGGCTTCGCGACCCTCGTTGTAGATGGCGTACCAGGTGTTTGCACTGAAACTGCCTTTCTCAACGCTGGTGCTTACGGTTATGATGTCAGTAGCGTTGACTCCGTCTACCAAAGCGTAGGAATGCCCTGCGGACAGAAACAGCAGCAGGGAAAGGCATGATAGGACTTTTCTCATAAGAATTAGATTTATAGTGAATTATTATTTGAACAGTGATTCTTCGGTCAAATTTAAACAAATATTTTTTCTGAAAAAAGA
>CAVHBF010000138.1:0-4622 GCA_963634195.1 Bacteroides thetaiotaomicron
ATGTAGTAGTACCAGCCCACAACAGACTTGCCTACCATCTGGGCGTGGAGCGAAGTGTTGTTGGTGTTGTTCTCGGTAGCGCAGATGGCAAGGTCACTGTTGCCCACATAAGTGAGGGTGAACGCAACGGGGGTCTCGGAGAGCAGGCTCACATTGGAGAGCTTGACGCTCTCGCCGCCAAGATAGAGACCTGTGCCCATGTTCTGGATATAAACGGTGTGGGGAGTTTCAGCGTCCTTGACAGGGATGACACGCCAGATGGCAAGTGCCTGGCCTTCAAGTTCTCCGCTTTCATTGGCACCCCAGCGTACGGCTGCGCCTGTACCTACGGTCTCGGCGTAGATGGATGCTCCGTGGGTGTAGCTGTCACCCTCGCGCACATTGTCAGTATTGCTGATGTAGTACCATTTGCCCTCTACCGGGACAACCATGCTCTCATAGAATGCTTTCCTTGCGGAAGCGAGATCGCTGGTAACCTTGTCAAGGTCGGCCTTCACTATCTTGCCTTCGGTATTGAAAGTCTGGGCTGCGGCAAGCGCGTTCGTATAGGTGTCAACAACATCCTGCGAAGCGATGTTACCCATTTCTTCACCTACCGTGGCGAACTGGAGTTCGGACTCGGCGGTGGCGACAAGCGACTTGAGTTCTGTCGGATCGGCATAGAGAGCCTTGACAGCGGCAATCTTTGCGGTGAGGTCTGCAACCATGTCTTCGGTTGCATTGCTTTCCTTCACTGCGGTGCTGGCAGCGGCTGCTGAAGCCTTCATGGCGTCAGCGGCATCCTTCATGCCCGCAGTGTAGTAATACTGCGAAAGTTCTTCGCTGACGGTGCCGTTGTAGAGCTGGAACTCCGAATATGTGAAATAGCGTACGTTGTTGTTTGTCTTCTCGACGTTGAAACGCACGTACTTGTACTCCTGGCCGAGTTCAACCAGCGGAGAAACATAGAACTCCTCAACCTCGCAGGTCTTCGGATACAGGGTCGTCACATAAGTCCACTTGTCGGTGGCGTTGTAGTAGCCGGTCGTATCGTTGGTCACATAGATACCGAGCTGGACAGGCTGTGCGAGACCCCAGGTGTCGCAGCGGCGTGCCGTGCGGAGCACGAACGAAGATACGGGAGTCTTGGACAGGTCTACCTGCAGGAAGTCCGTCTCATCGCTGGAGTGTGCGTTCTCATAGGCTATGCTGCCGCTCCACGAGCTGTGGAAATAAGCCCACTGTCCGCTCTCGTCGTAGTTGCTGTGGTCGGTTGTTGTAACCACGCCGTCAATGAGGGCGCCGTAGCGGCCTTCGGTGGATTCCTGGCGGTTGCAGAGGAACTGGTTGCCCTCCTGGCCGGGAGCCTTGGTATCATCGGCCTCTGTCACGAGAGGGCTGTCGAGGTCTGCGCTGACAACGAAGAGGTCGTCATATATCGAGCCGGCTTCGCTTATCAGGGTGTTGAGCTCGGTCTTGATGCCAATCTGTGAATGTTCTTTGATAACCGCGTCGATGTAGTCCTGGTCGGTAACGGAGCTTATGTACCATGCGGAACCCGTGTTGAGTCCGCCGTTCCATGTCACGAGCTTGCCGGCCGTACCTGCACCGGCGCTGTGTCCTTCCGTGTGGAATGCCATGGTGTTGACATTGTCGTAGATGTTCCATGCACCGCTGCCCAGATATTTGAACGAGGTGACACGGTCAGTGGAGGCTGCCATGTAGATCTTGGCGGAACTGCCTGCGGCGGCTCCGGAGATATACGCGCCATAGAGCACGTTCTTTATCTTCCAGCCGTCACCGTTCTTCTCGAACTGCCAGAGATATGCATAGTCTGCGGGCTTGAAATCCGTCCATCTCGGGGTCGTGGCATCAGCGGCATACACTGCCTTCTCCACGTTCTGCTGCTCATAGAAGCCGGAGAACGCGCTCTTGATGTAGTAGTAGCCGGCCACGATGGGGTTGGCCTTGGCGTCAATGCTCTCATAGACGGCCTTGAGGCTCTCATAGAGCTTTCCGTACTCTTCCTGTGACAGACTCTGGGTCAGAGCAGCCTGGGCCTGTTCCAGAGCCGTGTTGTACTCGTCCACATCGGCCTGGTTGAAGAAACCGGGATCACTGCCGATGGAGAACTGCTTGTCGTCACTGACAATCTTGTCAATGAGAATCTGGAGCTTCTCTTCGTTGGTGTTTTCACGCACGGACCAGAGCTGCCATGTGGCATTTCCGTTCCACGGCTCAAACGCAATCGACGGAGACTGCGAACCAAGCTTGTAGTACCATGTGGTCTCCGCATCCTGTGCCACAGCATCCTTGCGGGTGATTACCACACCGCCTGTTCCGGCACCGGTGGTGCGGGGTTCGGCGCCGTCGGCAACGGCAATCGTGACTTCCATCGCGGTGGCGGCGGGACCGAATTCGGCGCAGCAAGGCGCGTAGCCGAACACATCGTAGCCGTCCAGACCGATGTTGTTTTCATAGTCAATCTCCTGCCAGTAGGCATTCTCGCCAACATTCTTGATGCGGTACAGATCGTAGCCGTCAATGGTGTTGCCGGTCTTCTCGAACACCCACAAGTTGTAGTCATCGGCAATCTGGTCCATGAGCCCCGATGTACTGCTTGCATACGTCGAAAGTGTCGTGTTGCACAGTACATACTCCACCCCCTCTTCAGGCAATTCCACCTGGGAGTCAAGGGAGTACTTCTGTGCACTGGCACCCACTGCCGCAAACATCATTGCGAACAGCGCGAGTAAAGAATAAATCTTTTTCATGTGCATTAAGTTTAAATTAGTAATGGGAAATGTATATATCACCGACAAAGATAGCGAATCAAAATGACTAAGCAATACAATTTTCCGTGTTTTTTGCGCGAAAATTTTCCTGTATTCGCCATATTCATGACATTCTGCAAAAATTCACACAGTATTACACAAAAATTCCTGCAAAGCTGTAATACTTTGCAGGAAAAGATACTGCTTGTGCGTTTTTGCGGGTTCTAACAGCCGTTTCCGGATTCTGTCGCGGCCTTGACAAACGACATGAACAGGGGGTGCGGGCGGAGTACCGTACTCTGGTATTCCGGGTGGAACTGCGTGCCCACATACCAGCGCAGGCCGGGTATTTCCACTATCTCCACAAGCCCCGAAGAGGGGTTGCGCCCGGCGCACTTCATGCCGGCCGCCTCAAATTCCCCGAGATAGGCGTTGTTGAACTCGTAGCGGTGTCTGTGACGCTCGCTCACCGTCGCCTTGTTGTATATGGAAGCCACACGGCTGCCCTTGACAAGTTCGCAGTCGTAGGCCCCGAGACGCATGGTGCCTCCCATGTTGGAAACATGCTTCTGGTCTTCCATCATGTCAATGACATTGTGGCCCGTGGCGCTGTCCAGCTCGCTGCTGTTGGCGTCGGCAAGACCAAGCACGTTGCGGGCGAACTCTATGACCATCATCTGCATGCCCAGACAGATGCCGAAGCAGGGCTTGTCGTGGGTCCGCGCATATCCGGCGGCAAGTATCTTGCCCTCGGTGCCCCTCTGGCCGAACCCCGGACAGATGACAAGGCCGTCCTGGCCCGACAGCTCGCCGTCTATGTTGTCGGGCGTGAGGTATTCGGAGTTGATGAACGTTATCTCAACCTTGCGGTTGTTGTAGGTGGCGGCGTGCGACAGGCTCTCGCTGATCGATTTGTAGGCGTCCTGCAGGTTGTATTTGCCCACCATGCCTATGCGCACCGTCTCCGTGGCGCAGCGGCGCAGTTCCAGAAACTTGCGCCAGGGGCCCAGCGAGGGGGTCTCGCCCACGGGAACGCCCATCTTGCGCAGTATGGCCGCATCCAGTCCCTGCCGCTGCATGTTGACCGGCACCTCGTAGATGCTGGGCATGTCCTCGCTCTGGATGACGCACTCCAGGTCCACGTTGCAGAATCCCGCCACCTTCATGCGCATCTGGTCGTCAAGGTGCTTCTCCGTGCGCAGTATGAGTATGTCGGGCTGGATGCCGTAGCTCAGCATCTCCTTCACGGAGTGCTGGGTGGGCTTGGTCTTGAGTTCGTCGGCGGCACGCAGATAGGGCACGTAGGTGAGGTGTACGAACACCGCGTCGCTGCCCAGTTCCCATTTCAGCTGGCGTATGGCCTCGAGGTACGGCGCGCTCTCTATGTCGCCTATCGTTCCGCCTATCTCCGTTATCACGAAATCATAGCCGCCCGTCTCGCCCAGATACTTCACGTCGCTCTTTATCTCGTCGGTGATGTGCGGCACCACCTGTATGGTCTTGCCAAGGTAGTCGCCGCGGCGTTCCTTGTCAATGACCGACTTGTAGATGCGCCCGGTGGTCATGGAGTTGGCACGCGTGGTCTGTATGCCCGTGAACCGCTCGTAGTGGCCCAGGTCAAGGTCGGCCTCCATGCCGTCGGCGGTGACATAGCATTCCCCGTGCTCATAGGGGTTGAGTGTGCCGGGGTCGATGTTGATGTAGGGGTCGAATTTCTGGATTGTGATCTTGTAGCCGCGTGCCTGCAGCAGCTTGCCTATCGACGAGGACACGATGCCCTTGCCCAGCGAGGAAACGACACCGCCCGTAACGAAAATGTATTTTGCCATAAGAAAGAGTATATATTGTATTATGTATATAGGTTTGCGT
>CAVHBF010000139.1:0-4559 GCA_963634195.1 Bacteroides thetaiotaomicron
CATCGTGAAGAATGATTTTGGGGCATCCAACCTCCTTGCCCAGATAGGCAATTACGGGAACTTCATCGCGTATCTTGTCATGGGTATCCCTGCCGGAATGCTTATAGCGAAATTCGGCTACAAGAAAACAGCGCTGATAGGTCTGTTTGTCGGCATCTGCGGAATACTCATACAGTGGCTCAGCGGTCATGTGGGCAAGGAAAGCGCATTCCTCGTTTATCTTATTGGTGCTTTTGTGAGCGGCTTTACAATGTGTATCCTCAACTGCGTTGTCAATCCGATGCTCAACCTTCTTGGCGGCGGAGGCAACAAGGGAAACCAGTACATTCAGCTCGGCGGCGTATTCAATTCCACGGCTGCGGTATGCGTGTATATCATTATGGGCGCCCTCATAGGTGATGCCACAAAAGCCCATATCGCAGACGCGACTCCGGCCCTGATGATTGCCCTGGCCATCTTTGTCGTAGCTTTTGTCATAATATCATTCACCAAGATAGAAGAGCCGGAGCAGGCGCCTGTCAATGTCGGACTGATCAAGGGGGCGTGCAGCTATCGCCATTTTGTTCTGGGTATCATCGCGATATTCCTCTATATGGGAATAGAGGTTGGCGTGCCCACTTATGTGATGCAATACCTCTCCACCGCCAAGGACGCGGCAACTCCGGGCTTGGGTATGGATGCCGGCATAGTTGGACTTATTGTTGCGGTATACTGGTTCATGATGCTCATCGGGCGTCTGGTCGGTGCAAGTATCGGTGGAAAGGTTTCAAGCCGTACCCTCATCACAACGGTTTCCCTTGCCTGTATAGCTCTGGTGCTGTTCGGCATATTCGCCCCGGCGGACTGTCTGGTCAACGTTCCCGGCGTTGACTGGGCCAACTTGAAACTTATCTGGCAAGAGGTGCCCGTTGGGGTCTTTGCCTTTATCCTCATAGGTCTCTGCACTTCTGTCATGTGGGGCGGCATCTTCAATATGGCTGTTGAAGGGTTGGGCAAATATACCGCCATCGCATCCGGTATATTCATGACCATGGTATTCGGCTGTGCCGTCATGGTTGCCATCGAAGCCGGTGTAGCCGATGCTTTCGGCTCGTTCACTGCAAGCTATTGGGTGATTTTGGGCTGTGCAGCCTATATTCTGTTCTACGCCCTCATAGGAAGCCGTCCGGCAAAGAAAGGACTGAAAGACTAAGACTAACGGTGTTTTGTGTCATGCCGCGTCTGCGATATGGCACAAAACACCCAACCATACTCACACTTTAAAAACAGATTACTTATGAAACTTACCATCGAAGACGTAAGAAGCCGTTTTGTCAAGCATTTTGACGGGGCTACTGGAAATGTCTATGCGGCACCGGGCCGTATAAACCTGATTGGCGAACATACCGACTATAACAACGGATTTGTTTTCCCGGGAGCTGTTGAACAGGGTATCATTGCAGAAGTAAAGCCAAACGGAACGCGCTTTGTCGATGCGTACAGCATAGACTTGAAAGACCGTGCGAAGTTCTCGCTTGACGATGAAAAAGGCCCGACAGCCACTTGGGCACGCT
The DNA here is from genome assembly GCA_963634195.1 of Bacteroides thetaiotaomicron. GTDB lineage: Bacteria > Bacteroidota > Bacteroidia > Bacteroidales > Bacteroidaceae > UBA6382. The sequence continues at coordinate 1,554 of CAVHBF010000139.1, forward strand.
ATATCTACGGCGTATGCCGCGAAATGATGGCTTTGGGGGTTCCTGTCGGTGGTTTTAACACCGCATTTTCAGGCGATGTGCCATTGGGGGCGGGGATGTCGTCATCGGCAGCCCTTGAGAGCACATACGCCTTTGCGATAAATGACCTTTGGGGTGACAACAAGATAGAAAAAATGGAACTCGCAAAGGTCGGCCAGAGGACAGAACACAAGTACGTAGGCGTGAACTGCGGCATAATGGACCAGGCCATTTCCGTTCTCGGCAAGAAAGGGTCGTTGATGCGCCTTGACTGCCGTAGCGGCGAATATGAGTATTTCCCGTGGAATCCCAAGGGCTACCAGCTTGTTCTCGTGAACTCGTGTGTCAAACACGAACTTGTAGGCTCGCCGTACAACGAGCGCAGACTGCAGTGCGAGCACGTGGCCGAAGTAATCGGGAAAAAGCACCCGGAGGTGTCGTCCCTGCGTGACGCCAACTTTGAGATGCTGGAAGAGGTGAAAGACCAGATAACCGACACGGAATACAACAGAGCCAAATATGTAATCGGTGAAGTGGTACGCGTGCTGACAGTATGCGATGCGCTCCAGAAAGACGATTACGAAACTGTCGGGCAGATGATGTATGAAACACATCACGGACTTTCAAAAGAATACGAAGTGTCATGCGAAGAGCTCGACTTCCTCAATGACGTAGCGAAAGAAGAAGGCGTGACAGGTTCCAGAATAATGGGCGGCGGTTTTGGTGGCTGTACCATAAACCTGATTGCGACAGAACTTGTTGACAATTTCAAGAAAGTTGTAAGTCAGAAGTTCGCCGACAAATATGGCAAGAAGCCTATTATCATTGACGTGGTAATCGGAGACGGCGCACGCAAGCTCTGCTGATATTTCGCGCCGTCAAACGGCAATGTCTTCAGACACCCGGAGTGAAACAGCTCTGTAAAAACGGATGCAGCCCCTGACCTTGTGCGGTCAGGGGCTGCATCCGTAAGGCGCGTTCTGCTACATTTACTGCTGTTCCATTATCAGCCTTGCCAACTTGAAATCCAACGGTGTGGTGATCTTTATGTTTTCCCTGTTGCCATTGACCAGAGAAACGGGATGCCCCAGTGCCTCCACGACAGACGCATCGTCCGTAAACACAGTGCTGTACGGCTGCGAATAAGCCTTGCGCAGCAACGGGAGTCTGAATACTTGCGGGGTCTGGACCAATTGAACACGTGTCCTGTCAAGTGCCCGTGAAATGCCGCTGTCGTCCACAAGACGGACAGAATCAGTCGCGGGAATAACCGGAACGACCGCCCCACTCTTCTCCGCCTCCGAATACAGCCGGCGAATCACATCGATACTTACCAAAGGACGGACGGCGTCGTGTATGCCGACAACGGCTTCTTCCACGCCAATTGCGCTGAGTCCGTTCCTGACACTGAAGAACCGTTCCCTGCCGCCCGCACACACGGAACATTCAGAACCAAAGGAATATTCTTCCGTTAACCGGTGCCAATATGACATGTAGTCAGGATGGATAACTACAATGATTCGGACTCCCGGCAAGGCTTCGGAAAATCTCTTCACAGTGTGGAATATGACAGGAAATCCGTCAAGCAGCAGGAGCTGTTTGGGCAAGGGTGTCCCCATACGCAGCCCCTGGCCTCCAGCGACTATTACGGCATACCTGCACTCCTCTGATTTCGGCATCCTGCCCCTATTGTTTGTCGAGCAGCATTCCCTCTGCCACCTGTTTTCCCTTTTCGCTTCCTTCCAGTGCAGCAAGCAGAGCGAGTGCGAACCTTGCGGCAGATGCCGGGCCGTTGCCCGTTATGATATTGCCGTCAACCTCAACGGCAGACGCGGTATATTCAGCACCTTCCAGAAACTTCTGGAATCCGGGATAACATGTTGCCCGCTTGCCTTTGAGCACTCCCAGCTGTCCAAGCACATACGGAGCGGCGCAAATGGCGGCCACATACCTGTTTTGGTCTACAAACTGCTTCACCGCTCCACACACAAGCGGAGAGTTGCGGAGATTGTCTGCTCCCGGCAGTCCGCCCGGCAGCACAATCATGTCTTCGTCCGTCAACTCGTATTCGTTGACGGTGTTTGTCATGATTTCTATGCCGTGTGCCCCCGAGACGTACGGGTTGTCTGTCACGGACATCATGTTTACCTCGACTCCGCCCCGGCGGAGAATGTCAACAATAGAGAGGGCTTCTATTTCTTCAAAGCCTTCTGCAATAAAAACAACTGCTTTTTTCATGCGAGCTATCAGTTTGCGGGTTATTCCTTAAATTTGTCTAACGGTCGAAGTGCAGGAATGCCGATGGCGGCAGTGACCGTAATGTCATTTCAACTGTCCAAGATATTGGTGTATGGTTTTCTCCAAGCCCATATACAAGGCATCGCAGATCAGGGCATGACCAATGCTGACCTCATCAAGCCACGGGATTAGCCGGTGAAAATATTTCAGGTTCACCAAGCTCAGGTCGTGTCCGGCGTTAAGCCCCAATCCTATGTCGCGCGCCCGAACGGCCGCCTCCACGAAAGGAGCGGCGGCCAACGCCCTGTCTTCCGCATAGCGTGCAGCATACGGTTCCGTATACAGTTCAACCCTGTCGCAGCCTGTAGCCTTTGCACCTTCTACCATTGCCAGGTCTGCGGCAATGAAAATGGAGGTGCGGATGCCCTTTTCCTTGAATTTCGAGATGACATCGCCAAGAAAGCTCCTGTTGCCGACAGTATCCCACCCGGCGTTGGAAGTGAGCTGGTCGGGAGAATCTGGAACGAGAGTGACCTGCGCCGGGCAAACGTCAAGTACAAGCTTGCAAAAATCTTCAGACGGATATCCCTCTATGTTGAATTCTGTGGCAACGGCAGAGCGGAGTGCATAGACATCAGTCCGCCGGATATGCCTTTCATCGGGACGGGGATGCACCGTTATCCCCTGTGCTCCGAACCGTTCGCAGTCAAGGGCCACGTTCAAGACATCAGGATTGTTCCCTCCCCTTGC
>CAVHBF010000140.1:0-4555 GCA_963634195.1 Bacteroides thetaiotaomicron
AAACAACACAAGAAAAGCGGCGAAGACACGGCAAGCAAAGAAAAGCTGCAGAAAGAAGAGACCGACGCAAACATACAGGACCAAACCGCCGGAGAAACCACGGCAGACACCGGCACATCCCCAGAAGACTCAGAAAAGAGCAGTCCGGAACAGACCCCCGAGGAAAGAATCAAGGAACTGGAGGGGCAGGTCGCAGAGCTGAAAAAGGCGATGCTGTACAAGGTTGCAGAATTCGACAACTACCGGAAACGCACCATGAAGGAAAAGGCAGACCTTATTCTCAACGGCGGCAAGAAAGTCATAGAGGCCATGCTGCCCATAGCTGACGATTTGGAACGTGCGGAAACCAGCATGGAGAGCGCAACCGAGGTTGCTGCCCTCAAGGAGGGTCTGCAATTGATTTTCCAGAAATTCAACAAGACGCTGGAGGGTCTGGGACTGAAGAAAATGGAGGCTACGGGAGAAGATTTCTGTACGGACTTTCATGAGGCAGTCGCTTTTGTCCCTGCGGACGATGACCACAAGGGAAAGGTTGTTGACTGCGTCCAGAACGGATATCTTCTCAACAATCAGGTAATAAGATACGCAAAGGTAGCCGTAGGCCAGTAATGTCTGCAACTGCCAATTAAACCAACGATTGCAATGGCAACAAAAAGAGATTATTACGAAGTGCTCGGAGTAGACCGGAACGCAACGGACGACGAGCTCAAGAAAGCATACAAAAAAGTCGCGCTCAAGTATCATCCGGACAAGAACCCCGGCGACAAGGAGGCAGAAGAGAAGTTCAAGGAAGCCGCCGAGGCCTATGACGTATTGCACGATCCCCAGAAGCGTCAGGCATACGACCGCTTTGGCCATGAAGGTCTCAACGGGGCCGGGGGATTCGGCGGAGGGTTCAGCGGCGGCATGAACATGGATGACATATTCAGTGCTTTCGGCGATATTTTCGGCGGAGGGTTCGGCGGTCATTTCAGCAGCGGATTCGGTCGTGGCGGACAAGGTGGAAGACAGGTCTTCAAAGGGGCAGACCTGAGAGTGCGCATACCCCTTACGCTTGAAGAGATCGCAACCGGTGTCACCAAGAAAATAAAAGTGAAAAAGGGTACGGTCTGCCCGGAGTGTCACGGAAGCGGCGCGGCCAACGGAGCTCGCCCCGAGACCTGTCCGCAATGCCACGGAACGGGTTACACCGTGACAAAACGCCAGTCCATGTTCGGCGTGGTACAGATGCAGCAGGAATGCACCGCATGCCATGGCGAGGGGACGGTCATAAAGGACAAGTGCAGGAAATGCGGAGGCTCCGGAACTGTGCAGGGCGAAGAGATTGTTGAGATAAACATTCCGGCAGGAGTGGCCGACGGCATGATCGTCAACATCCCCGGCAAAGGCAACGCGGCTCCGCACAACGGCGTTCCTGGGGATATCAAGGTTGTCATAGCTGAAAAGCCCAGCGACACATTCATACGCGACGAGCAAGACCTGATATACAACCTGCTTCTGTCAGTCAGTCAGGCCACATTGGGCGACACAGTGGAAATACCGCTCATATCCGGGTCGAAAGCAAGGATAAAAATAGATCCGGGGACACAGCCGGGCAAAGTCCTGCGGCTGCGCGGCAAGGGTCTTCCTGCCGTACAGGGATACGGCTACGGCACGGGCGACCTTGTCGTGAAGATCAGTGTGTATATCCCCGAAAAGGTAAACGCACAGGAAAGGCAAGCCATGGAAAGTCTGAAAGGCAGCCCCAATTTCACGCCTACCGAATCGCAAAGGAAACAGATTTTTGACAAGTACAAGAATTATTTCTAACATGAGACACCGGCGAACGTCCCCATTCTTCCCCGGATGCGGCGGAATGGGGACGTTTTGTGTTTGCAGCGCCAACAAGAATGAACTATTCCGAAACAATACAATATCTATACGACCGCGTCCCGATGTTTCAGAAAGTCGGGGTCAAAGGCTACAAGGAAGGACTTGACAACACGCTGAGGCTTGACGAACGCCTGGGGCATCCGCACAGGAATTTCAAGACAATACACATTGCCGGCACAAACGGGAAAGGGTCGTGTTCCCACACCATCGCTTCCATACTGCAGCAGGCGGGGTACAAGACCGGGCTGTACACGTCGCCGCACTTGCTGGACTTCAGGGAGCGGATACGCATCAACGGCATTCCCGTCAACAAGGAATATGTCGTCAGATTCGTTGAGGAACAGAAAGGTTTTTTCGATTCCCTCCATCCGTCGTTTTTCGAAGTGACGACGGCGTTGGCGTTCAAATATTTTTCGGACAACGACATAGACATAGCCGTCATAGAAACCGGTTTGGGCGGAAGGCTTGACTGCACCAACATCATAACCCCCATTCTGTCTGTCATAACCAACATAAGTTTTGACCACACGCAATTTCTTGGCAACACACTCTCTGAAATAGCATCCGAAAAGGCGGGGATCATAAAGCGGAACGTGCCTGTGCTCATCGGAGAATGCGTTTCCGAAACAAAAGAGGTCTTCACCAGCAAGGCGAAAGAGACAGGCAGCGACATTTTCTTTGCCGAAGACACGCCGGAGATAGACGGCAGCAGCCCGAACTGCTATACGGGCGGAAGAGAGTACGACACAAGATCCTACGGCCGGATAAGCGGAGCTTTGGGCGGACTGTGCCAGGAAAAGAACACAAACACCATATTGAACGCCGTTCCCCTTATAGCAAAAGCGGGTTACAGCATCTCAATCCGGAATGTTGCCGACGGTTTTTCAAAGGTCTGCGACACCACAGGGTTGGCGGGCAGGTGGCAGAAGATAAACGACACGCCTCTGACCGTCTGTGACACTGGCCATAACGAGGGGGGATTCAGATACATCGGCGAGCAACTCAGAATGCAGCAGACTGCCATGCCGCGCGGCGGCATGATGCGCATTGTATTCGGAATGGTTAATGACAAAGACATTTCAACGGTGTTGGGCACACTGCCGACAGACGCCAAATACTATTTCACCAAGGCATCAATAAAAAGAGCCTTGGACGAAAAGACTTTGGCGCAAAAAGCGCAGGCGTATAATCTGGCGGGCGTTTGCTTCCCGTCCGTCAGCGAAGCGTATGACGCGGCTTGTTTGCAGGCAAGCGAGTCGGATTTCATTTTTGTTGGAGGAAGCACCTATGTCGTGGCAGACCTCTTTGCGCATTTGGGGAAATAAGCCGTAAAAACGCGGCTGTTTTGTGGTTTTGGATTGTTTGCGGTGAAAAGAAATGCCGAAAAGCATTTTTTTACACATAAAATGTCTGTGTTGTTGTGCTGAATAACTATATTTGCAAAGGAAACCTTTCAAAAAAAACAAGCACAAATGGAGACAACAAACAATCTTTGCGGTTTAAAAGCATCTGATTTCCAGACAGTAATAAACGGGAAAGAGACGGGGCTTTACATTCTCAAGAACAAATTCGGCAACGAGGTCGCCATTACCAATTACGGCGGTACAATCCTTTCCATCATGGTGCCGGACAAGAACGGGAATGTCGCAAACGTAATTCAGGGACACGACAATATAGAAAGTTGCATAAACAGTCCGGAGCCGTTTCTGAGCACTCTTGTCGGGCGTTACGGCAACCGTATAGCAAAAGGGAAATTCCATCTGAACGGCAAGGAATACAACCTTGCCGTCAACAACGGCCCGAACCATCTTCACGGTGGGCCGACGGGATTCCACGCAAGGGTATGGGACGCCGAACAGATAAATGGCCAGACAATAGTGCTGCGGTACACGTCGGCATACTACGAGGAAGGGTTTCCGGGAGAGTTGAGCATGACAGTCCGCTACACGTGGACTGATGACGATGAACTGATCATCGACTACCGCGGCACGACAAACAAGAAAACCGTTGTCAACATGACAAGCCATGGATTCTTCAGTCTGCAGGGATTGGGCACTCCCACACCGGAAGCCCTTGACCAGATAGTGGAAATAAACGCCGATTTCTATCTGCCTATAGACAAGACATCAATACCGACAGGAGAGATACTGAAGGTAAAGGGAACGCCTTTTGACTTCACTTCGCCGAAAGCCGTCGGGAAAGACATTGACGCAGACGACGAGCAGATAAAGAACGGCACGGGCTATGACCACTGCTTTGTGCTGAACAAGTCAGAGGCTGGCGAGCTGTCGTTCGCAGCCCGTGTGATTGAGCCAAACAACGGCAGGACAATGGAAGTCTACACTACGGAACCCGGCATCCAGTTCTATTCGGACAACTGGGCAGACGGCTTCAAGGGAAGCCACGGCGCAACGTTTGGCAAGCACTCGGCACTGTGCTTTGAGGCACAGCATTTTCCCGACAGCCCGAACAAGCCGTATTTCCCGAGTGTAGTCCTGCGCCCCGGAGAAATATACATACAAAAAACTGTCTACAGATTTGGGGTGAACAAATAAGAACATGTAACATATTCAATTTCAAACAACAACTAAAAACAAAAGAAAATGAGTACACAAAAGAAACAATGGGCAGCGATCATAATAATGATGGCCCTGTTCGCAATGATTGCTTTTGTCACGAACCT
>CAVHBF010000141.1:0-4543 GCA_963634195.1 Bacteroides thetaiotaomicron
GTCGGGCCTAAACAGCTATGCCCAGGCAGGTTTCATACTGCCCCTTGCCCTTACGCTGATGTTCGTAGGCGGCGCGGGCAAGAGTGCCATGTTCCCGCTGCACATCTGGCTGCCAGACGCCATGGAAGGCCCAACCCCTGTCAGTGCCCTCATACATGCCGCCACCATGGTTGTGGCAGGCGTGTTCCAGGTAGCCCGCCTGTTTCCGCTGTGGGTCACCTATGCCCAGGACTGGATGCCGATAATCATCTGGGTAGGCGTGTTCACCGCATTCTACGCCGCCGCCGTGGCCTGCGCCCAGAGCGACATAAAGAGGGTGCTCGCATTCTCCACCATTTCGCAGATAGCCTTCATGATGGTGGCACTCGGCGTGTGCACCGAACTGCAGACAGGCCACAGCCATCCGGGAAGCGTGGGCTATATGGCGTCGATGTTCCACCTCTTCACCCACGCCATGTTCAAGGCGTGCCTGTTTCTCGGGGCAGGCTGCATCATACACGCCGTCCACAGCAACGAGATGAGCGCCATGGGCGGCCTGCGCAAATACCTGCCCCTGACACACGCCACATTCCTCGTGTCGTGTCTTGCCATCAGCGGCATACCTTTCTTCTCCGGCTTCAGCAGCAAGGACGAGATCATCACGGCCTGCATGGCGTACAGTCCGCTGGTAGGCTGGATCATGACCGGCATAGCGGCGATGACCGCGTTCTACATGTTCCGTCTGTACTACGGCATTTTCTGGGGTACGGAGAACAAGGAGCTCCACTCTGCCCACCGCCCCCACGAAACGGGCATAATGACCTTACCGCTCGTGGTGCTGAGCGTAATCACCGTGGGTGTCGGCATTTACACGACCCTGGCGGGCTTCGGCCTGTTTGAGGGCTACAGTTTCGGTTCGCTCATCAGTGCCGACGGACAGGACTACCGCATACATTTCGACCTCAGCGTGGCAAGCTGCTCCACCATCGTGGCCGTGATATCCATAAGTCTGGGCACCCTGATCTTCAAGGGCGAGACCCAGCCGGTTGCGGTGAAGATGAAAGCCGCCCTGCCGCGGCTGCACCGGTGGGCATACAGGCGTTTCTATATGGACGAGGTATACCAGTTTGTCACACACCGCATAATCTTCGCGCACATCAGCAAGCCCATAGCATGGTTTGACCGCCACGTGATAGACGGGTTCTTCAATTTCCTGGCGTGGGGAACAAACGCCGCGTCCAACGGCATCAAGGGCCTGCAGAGCGGCCGGGTACAACAGTACGCCATGGTTTACCTCGTAGGCACGGCAGTGCTCATCGCGTTATTACTAATCTTCTAAAACACTATCAACGATATGAATTTCCTGTCATTATTTGTACTGATTCCCGCAGTCATGCTGCTTGGCCTGTGGCTGGCGAAAGGCGTGAAAGCCGTGCGCGGCGTGATGGTCGTTGGTAGCTCCGCCCTGCTTGCCCTGGCCATTTGGCTGACGCTTGACTTCATCGGACAGCGTGCGGCCGGCAACGATGCAGAAATGCTCTATCAGGCGGCATTCACGTGGTTTGAGCCACTCAATATCTCCTACCGCACGGGCGTAGACGGAATCTCCGTGGCAATGCTTCTCCTGAGTGCCGTAATAGTGTTTACCGGCACGTTCGCCAGCTGGCGCCTGTCGCCCAACCTGAAGGACTACTTCCTGTGGTTCACCCTCCTATCGATGGGAGTGTTCGGCTTCTTCATAAGCATTGACATGTTCATGATGTTCATGTTCTACGAGATTGCCCTCATCCCCATGTACCTGCTTATCGGAGTGTGGGGCAGCGGCCAGAAGGAATATGCCGCCATGAAGCTGACCCTCATGCTGATGGGCGGCTCCGCTTTCCTGATGATCGGCATTTTCGGCATCTTCTACGGTGCGGGCGGCGAGACGATGAACATACTTGACATTGCCAACCACACCAACGGCGCCCACCCCATCGAGTTTGCCCAGCAGTGCATCTGGTTTCCGCTGACATTCATCGGTTTCGGCGTTCTGGGAGCGTTGTTCCCTTTCCACACATGGAGTCCCGACGGTCACGCTTCGGCACCCACCGCCGTGTCCATGCTCCATGCGGGCGTGCTGATGAAGCTCGGCGGTTACGGCTGTTTCCGCATCGCCATATTCCTCATGCCGGAGGCCGCCAATGAACTCAACTGGATTTTCCTGATACTTACGGGCATTTCGGTTGTCTACGGTGCAATGAGCGCCTGCGTCCAGACCGACCTCAAGTACATCAACGCCTACTCTTCAGTAAGCCACTGCGGTCTTGTGCTGTTCGGCATACTGATGCTCACCACCACCTCCACGGTGGGCGCCATACTGCAGATGCTGTCGCACGGTCTGATGACGGCACTCTTCTTTGCCCTCATCGGCATGATTTACGGACGCACCCACACGCGCGACGTGAGCAAGATGACCGGGCTGATGCAGGTCATGCCGTTTCTGAGCGTATGCTTCGTCATCGCGGGACTTGCCAACCTCGGTCTTCCGGGCTTGAGCGGTTTCGTTGCCGAGATGACGATATTCGTCGGCTCTTTCCAAAACGCCGACACGTTCCACCGCGTGCTTACCGTGACGGCCACCTGCTCCATTGTGGTGGCGGCGGTCTACATACTGCGCATGGTGGGCAAGATGCTGTACGGAGTATGCACTGACGAGCACCACAAGCACCTTGGCGACGCCACATGGGAAGAGCGTTTCGCCGTGATATGCCTTATCTTCGCCATCGCAGGAATCGGCATTGCCCCCGCGTGGATAAGCAACCTCATAGACGGCAGTGTCGCGCCAATCATCGAGGCTGTGAAGAGTGCCGGGCCGCTGGTGTCGTCATGCAACCCTTTCATGTAATTCATTAACACGCCAAAATCATTCCAAAAAAGATGGACTACTCACAATTTCTGAATATGGGCCAGGAGCTGTCGCTGCTTGCGGTGATAATAATATTGTTTGTGGCTGACCTCTTCATGTGTACCGACCGCAAGGACGGCAAAGGTGTGCTCAACACGCCGCTGCCCGTTGTGCTGATGATTGTCCACACGGCACTCGGCATCGTTCCGCTGCTCTCCGGAAATTCCGGCAGCTGCGGTTGCGAAGTCTCGGCATTCGGCGGCATGTATGTGACCAACGCCATGACGACCGTAGTCAAGACCATTCTCAGCACCGGCACCCTCATCGTGTTCCTCACCGCCCACGAGTGGCTCAAACTGCCGGAGATGGCAAACAAGCAGGGGGAGTACTACCTGCTTACGCTCTCCACCCTGCTGGGCATGTACTTCATGGTCAGCGCGGGCCATTTCCTGATGTTCTTTATCGGACTTGAACTGGCCTCGGTGCCAATGACAGCCCTGATTGCATATTCCAAGAAGTCGCAGGAGAGTGCGGAAGCCTCCGCCAAGTATATCCTCACGGCCCTGTTCTCGTCGGGACTGATGCTCTACGGCATTTCGCTCATCTACGGCACTGCCGACACCCTGTATTTCAGCGGTGCGGGCGAAGCCATGATTGCGGGCGACCCTGTCCAGACTGCGGCTCTGGTACTCTTCATTGGAGGAATAGGTTTCAAGATATCGCTCGTGCCGTTCCACCTGTGGACAGCCGATGCCTACCAGGGTGCACCCACTCCCGTGACATCGTATCTCAGCGTCATCTCCAAGGGCGCAGCGGCGTTTGTGCTTTTCACTGTGCTCTACAAGGTGTTTGCCCCTGTCATTGACGACGCCAACCTGATTTTCTTCTGGATTATCGTCCTGTCCATCACCGTGGCCAACATCTTCGCCGTCCGCCAGAACAACCTCAAGCGTTTCATGGCGTTCTCGGCCATCAGCCAGGCCGGCTATCTCGTGCTCGGCGTGATGGGGGCTACCCCGCAGGGCATGACCGCCATCGTGTACTATCTGCTGGCGTATATGGCAGCGAACCTCGGTGTGTTCCTGATCATCAGCATTACCGAACAGCGCAGCGGCAAAATCAACATCACGGACTACAACGGCTTCTACAAGACCAACCCCAAGCTGGCTTTCCTCATGACCCTTGCCCTCTTCAGCCTTGCCGGCATTCCGCCTTTCGCGGGGTTCTTCAGCAAGTTCTTCATGTTCATGGCCGCATTCAAGGCCGGGTTTGCCGTCCTTGTGTTCATTGCCCTGGTCAACACGGTGATATCACTCTACTACTACCTGCTTATTGTGAAGGCCATGTACATCAAGCCCAACGACAACCCTATAGCCTCGTTCAGGAGCGACTGCTATACCAAGACCGGTCTCTTCATCTGCACCGCCGGTGTCGTGCTGATTGGCATAATCAGCTGGTTCTATACCTACATTGACCAGTTCAGCTACGGGCTTTAGGACAATCAGGCACCGCCAGTCTGCACGACACGGCGCGATACAAGACAGTCTCCCCTCCGCAGCACGCGTTGCGGAGGGGAGACTGTCCGTATAATCCCGGTTCAATCGCTGTCAAGCCATGTGAAGCGTACCGGGCAATAGTCTATGTTCCGGACCGGGTTGCGCATTCCCATTATCGCAG
>CAVHBF010000142.1:0-4528 GCA_963634195.1 Bacteroides thetaiotaomicron
ACATTTGCTGTAGCCGGACAGGTCGCCATTTTAACCTATTGGAATGTTGGCCGCCGTATCGTGGAGGAAGAACAACAAGGTAATGCCCGCGCCGACTATGGAAAGAGTCTTATCCCTGCTCTTGCAGATAGACTAACCACTGAATATGGTTCTGGATACGGTAAACGAAATCTAGCATATTATCGAAAGTTCTATTTGGAATTCCGTGATTTTGAGATTTTGCACACGCGTGTGCAAAATCTGAATTGGTCGCATATTCGCCGCATACTTTCTGTAAGCAATCCGGAAGCTCGCAAGTGGTATCTTAAAACAGCCGCGGATGATATGTGGAGTGTCAAGACGCTCGACCGTAATATTGCCACGCAGTACTATGAGCGAAGACTTGCGGCGCAACGCAACAATATAGCTGTACCTGAACCTCCTTTAAGAGACTCTGACCCGATGGAGTATATCAAGAATCCGATGGTGGCTGAGTTTATGGGATTCCATCGGGATAACAACTATTCCGAATCTCAATTAGAGCAGGCTCTTGTTGACAATCTTGAAAAATTCATTCTTGAACTCGGACGAGGGTTTGCGTTTGTCGAAAGGCAACAGCATATCGTTACAGACACAGCTGACTTCTATATAGACTTGGTGTTTTACAATTATAAGATGAAACGGTTCGTGATCTTTGAATTATTATGTTGTGCACAACATAAGAGTTCTTATGTTGCGTAGGCAATTATGTTGTGTCAACGTGCCATACTTCTGAATATTAAGCATTTCGGACACGATAACACAACATAATTTACGTTCATTACAAGCTATCCAAGAACGCCATCAGACCCTTGTCGTCCTTCCATTTTACGGTTTTCCCCTGACCGCCTCCTGTTTCACAGGCAAGAAGTGCTTGCACTTTCATCTCCATGTTCACTTCTGCATAGATATTGGTGGTGTTGACTGAGACATGGCCAAGCCATGCCCGGATTGTATTGATGTCCACGCCTGACTGAAGCATGTGAGTTGCGCATGTGTGCCTGATAGTATGCGGAGATATCCGCTTTTGTTTCAGCTCGGGGAACTGGCTTTCAAGGATTTCAGCGTATCGTCGGACCATCTCGTATACTCCGAAACGTGTGATTTGTCCCCCGAAGCGATTGCAGAACACGGGATTGTCATCATTTTTCCCACGAAGGACGGTGGCGATGACCTCGCTCGTTCTCTTCCACAAAGGACAACGGCGAGTTTTCCGGCCTTTTCCGGTTATCGTCACCACAGATAACCCGTTCCTTCCCTTTTGTACAGAGATATCCCTCACCTTTACGGCAGAGGCTTCATCCGCCCTTGCACCTGTGTTGTAAAGGAACAGGAGAAGGGCATAATCTCTCCAACCCTGTTCTGTCTTGCGATTGGGCAGGGTCAAGAGTTTCCGCATCTCGTCTTTCTCCAGATAGCTTATCTGTCTCTTGGATGCTTTTTTGATAGGGATGCCTCTGATATTGCGACACCACTCAACATGTTCCGGACTCTGCATTGCGACATATTTCGCCAACGCATGAACGGCGGCCAGTCGCTGGTTCCGTGTCCTCGTGGAGCAGCCCCGATCTTCCTCCAGATATTGCAGGAACTCCTTGATCAGCCGAGGAGACAGGTCGTCAACCAGAAGGATGTCCACACTTTTCCGCAGTTTTGCCGAGGCTCTTGTAAGGAGAATACGAAAGGTGTCCCGATAACTTTTCCGCGTGTTTGCCGACATGTTCTTTACGGTGACGAGATACTCGCAAAGGAAGCGGCGTATCCAATACCCCGCATATAGTGCTTTTGCGTCTTCCCCCATTATTCCCCACCTCCTTCCACATATGATTCAAAGCGACCGTTCGCACAGTCAAGAAGTCGGTCCGTCATCGTAAGATAGACCGATGTATGGGCGATGCGGGTATGCCCCATATATGCGGACAACGTCGGCAAAAGCCGTTGGACATCCTCCCCTGCGTCATACCATGCGATAAGCCTGTTGACAGCGAAGGTGTGCCTGAGGTCATGCAACCTAGGTTGATACACGGCGCCGTCATTCCTAAAGATCCCCGCTTTCGCACATACACGCCTGAAGATGTCGTGGATGGAGTCCAATAACATCGGATGCCCCTTCCTGTTCAAGAACAACGGGCTGCCCGCATCATCCGGCATGCCGACCTGTTCCCTCCATGACAGGAATGTGATGAGTTCTTTTTTTACGAAGCGATTGAACGGCTCCAGTCTGGTCTTATAGAACTTTGAGTCATCGATAGTCACTATCTGGTTGCCCAAGTCAATGTCGTTTATCCTCAGTCCCATGGTCTCATGGATTCTGAGTCCCAACAAGTAGGTCAACACAAGGATCTCACGAACACATTCCGGATAGATAGAGCTCTTGTTTTTCTGGTAGGTCAGAGCGCAGCGAAAGAGGGAGCGGAGCTCATCATCGGAGTAGATGTAAGGAATGATATGTTCCGGTCGGCGCGGTAGACATTCCGGCAAATGGCTTTTTTCAATGTGCCCCCTGACGACAGCCCACTGGAAGAAGCCCTTCAGCGCCGTGTGCTTGCAGAACCAATTGGCGCTAACCTTCCCTTTCGGGTGTAGGAGGAAAGACTCGCACAATGTACGGTCTATTGTACGCACATCACGTTCCGGGCCGGCGTAATTGATGAACGCCAGCAACTCCCTGGCATTCGTGGTGAACTTTTCACCCAGGGACCTGCGGTATGCAATGTAGGTCTCCATAAGCTTTCCCAAACTCATAACAGGCCCTCCCATCTCATGTCGGCGACACTGCGCAACCCTGCCAGATCTACTTTTGCATATATTCTCGTCGTGTCAAGCATCTGATGGCCAAGGAGGTCCGCCACTTCTTTCATGGAATGCCCGCTGTTTACAAGATGGGTGGCGCAACTGTGCCGCAAGGTATGCGGTCCGTGATGCTTGACATTGAGATTATACTTGACGAGTTCGTCACGGACGATTTTGTATATTGACGAGGTGGTTATCTTTTGGTACGGGGCCCTCAGGCTGATGAACACATACTCGCAGCCGCATTCGTTTCGACGGACCTCTTTCAAATACCTGATGATGGATTCTCCGACGCTTTCCATTAGCGGCATTTCCTGTGGGCGACACCCTTTGGCTCTTCTTAAATGAATGACCTCACGCCTCCAGTCTATGTCGCTCATTTTCAGATTGGCGACCTCGCTGCTCCGAAGCCCATAGACGGCGAGCAGATTCATTATCGCGCGGTCCCGTATTCCCCTGCCACTTCCATCATCTTGGTTGTCAAGCATCGTACGGACCTGGCTCCATGTGATAAATGACGGAACGGATTCCATCTTGTAGCATCGGGGAGAGCGAATGGATGAGCGGACACCTTCCTTACACCATTTTTGCTCCTCGGCATAACGGAAGAAGTCGCGGAGAATGGATGCATTGCTGGCTATGGTGCGGCGACAACATCCGTCCTCATTCCGTTTTTCAAGATATCCGTCTATTATGGACGCCGTGACATCAACAAGGAGGATGCCTTTTGCATCAAGATATCTCAAAAAGGATTTCAACATGCTGTCCCGACTCTCGGACGTTCGTTCCGAGTATCCTTTCTCCAGAACAAGATGGTCAAGGTACTGCCTGATGAAGTCGTACTGGGTGGGAGTGTCCGGTTCAGGGACATATAGCCCCATCCGTCCAAGCCATCCCGATGCCACACGGATGAATGCCCGCTTGTTCTCCTTTCTCCCCGATTTCTTGTGTACTCCGGGGATTATGGTCTTCTCCCATTCCTCGGTCGCTCGGACGACTTCGGATTCACGGACCGTGCGGCGTTCAGTGAAGGGAAGGTATTCCATCACGTGCATTTGATAGCATGCTATCTCACGGAGGGTTGTTTCTGCCGCCCCTCGCTCTTTCCATAGCATAAGGTATGATATCCTTTCCTCCAGAAACGGCGCCGTAAGGTAGCGGCGCTTGTGGTAACATCGGGAGAACAACCCACTCAGGATGTTGTCATCCGGAGAGTATCTTTCAATCTTTCCTAAAGGTCCAAGCCAATTTACGGCTGTCAGGATGAACTTCTCCTTGGACGTTTCGGAGGCCTGGCGCTTCATCGGATGATTCATGACGGCATTCGCCCAGCGACAGCCGGCATCTTCGATCTCTGCAATTGTCACTTTCGGGGAGGGCGTACTATCGCTGAGATTGAGGAATTCGACAATCCTCAGCAGATAATCTGCTGTGGACAGAAGCGTCTGGCGGCTCAATCCGCGATTGTACATTGCCCCAATGTAGGCCTCGCGTTCCGACAACATGGGAGCATTCAAGTGATGACGCTCCAGATAGTACTTTCTTTTGATGATTTTTTCCAACATGATAAGGTGTATTTGAAGTTAATGATGTCTGTCTTCAAAATACATCTTTTGCTCATACTCACAAAATTTATGTTGGCAATGTAATTCTGAAAATTTTGATAATCAGCCATTTCCCGACTCCTTGTGACATAATTGCCTACGCAACATAAGAG
>CAVHBF010000143.1:0-4502 GCA_963634195.1 Bacteroides thetaiotaomicron
ATGTTGAACTGGTTGGCCAACTGCTCGCCAACCGTGCGCACACGGCGGTTGCTCAAATGGTCAATGTCATCAAGCTGGGCCTTCGAGTTTATCAGCTGGATAAGATACTTGATAATCTCTATTATGTCCTCTTTGGTAAGCACACGGACGTTGGCGTCGGTCGTCAGCCCGAGCTTGTGGTTGATGCGGTAACGTCCCACCTCGCCCAAGTCATAGCGGCGGTCAGAGAAAAACAGGTTGTTTATCACCTCGCGCGCACTTGCGTCGTCAGCGGGATCAGCGTTGCGCAGCGAACGGTATATGGTATATACAGCCTCTATCTCCGAGTTGCTGGTGTCCTTCTGGAGAGTGTTGAAAATTATGGAATAGTCAAGGGCGGAACTGTCCTCCTTGTGCACAAGAATCTTCTTCGTGCCGCTTTCAATAATCTTGCCGGCCACTTCCTCGTCAAGCACTGCCTCACGCTCCACCAGCACCTCGTTACGCTCTATGGAGACAACTTCGCCGGTGTCTTCGTCCACAAAGTCCTCCGACCAGCTGTTGAGCACACGCGATGCCAGTTTCTTCCCATAGTGCTTCTTGAGGCTTGCCTTGCTCACCTTGATTTCCTCAGCAAGGTCAAACACATCGAGAATGTCCTTGTCGCTCTCAAAACCGATGGCACGCAACAGCGTCGTCACCGGCAGTTTCTTCTTGCGGTCAATGTAGGCGTACATCACGTTGTTGATGTCCGTGGCAAACTCTATCCAAGAACCCTTGAACGGAATGATGCGGGCCGAATACAGCTTTGTCCCGTTGGAGTGGGTTGATGAACCGAAGAACACACCCGGCGAGCGGTGAAGCTGGGAAACGACAACGCGCTCGGCACCGTTGATGATGAACGTGCCGTTGTCCGTCATGTACGGTATGGGACCCAGAAACACATCCTGAATCTGGGTGTCAAAATCCTCGTGGTCAGGGTCTGTACAATACAACTTGAGCTTTGCCCTCAACGGCACACTGTATGTGAGGCCGCCTATCAGACACTCCTCAATGGTATAGCGTGGAGGGTCAATGTAATAGTCCAAAAACTCAAGCACAAAATTATTGCGGGTATCAGAAATCGGAAAATTCTCGGCAAAAACCTTGTACAAGCCATCGTTCTTGCGTAATTCCGGCGGAGTGTCCAGTTGGAAGAACTCCCTGAACGACTTCAGCTGCACATCCAGAAAATCCGGATAAGGCATAGGCTTTCTGATCGACGCAAAATTAATTCTATTGTTTACTATCTGAGACATAAAACGCGCGTTATCGTTTGTTGTGAATATTTCTGTAATATAAACCGCCCCTCTGGTCCGGACACGCAAAAGACATCACGGACTCGCCGTGTATGCCCCCTCTCCGCGTGCTGGGTTTCCGCAAAAACATACGGGACTGATATGTGTACGGATACAAAAAGGTTAAGAACCCCCTACCAGAGGATTCTTAACCGATAAAGTCTTCGTTAAACGGAATTACTTGATTTCCACTTCGCCGCCGGCCTCTTCGATAGCCTTCTTGAGAGCCTCGGCATCGTCCTTGGAAACGCCTTCCTTAACAGCCTTGGGAGCTGCGTCTACAAGCTCCTTGGCTTCTTTCAGACCAAGACCGCAAGCTTCCTTGACGGCTTTCACAACCTGAAGTTTGGCGGCACCCGCACTCTTCAACACTACGTCAAAGGAAGTCTTCTCCTCTGCAGCTTCGGCTGCACCGCCAGCTGCGGGACCGGCAACAGCTACAGCGGCAGCTGCAGGCTCAATGCCGTATTCTTCCTTCAATACTGTAACCAAATCATTTACTTCCTTTACTGTCAAATTTACCAATTCTTCAGCAATAGCTTTAATATCTGCCATTTTTATTCTAAATTAAATTGTTTGTACTTAATAAATGTTAAAACTGGTGCTTCAAGCAACGTACTCCATTAAGCACGCTCGCTCAAAGTCTTGAGGACACCGTGAATATTGTTCCCTCCTGACTGGAGAGCAGAAACAACATTCTTGATCGGAGACTGAAGCAAAGCGACAACATCGGCAACGAGTTCTTCCTTGCTCTTGAGAGAGGCAAGCGCGTCAAGTTGGTCTGCACCGAAGAAACCGCCTTCGGCATAAGCGGCCTTGAGAGTCTTCACGCCGGATTTGGGGTTGTTCTTCAGCATCTTGCCGGGAACATTGGCTACGTCTGTAAACAGTACAGATGTAGTACCTTTCAGAGAATCATACAAAGGAGTGAAATCCGTCTCCGATGCTTCCAGAGCTTTCTGGAAAAGGGTGTTCTTGACGGTGACCATCTTGACGTTCTGCTTGAAGCAGAGACGGCGGAGAGCTGTAGTCTGCTCTGCGTTGAGACCCTCCGTATCCACAAGGTAGAAATGAGGGTACTGCGCAAGCATCTCACCCAAATTAGCTATAACTACGTTTTTATCTTCTTTTCTCATGATTGACTTCTTTGTTTTTATTCAACGATGGACTTGGGATCAATCTTGATACCTCTACTCATCGTAGTCGAGATGAAAACGCTCTTCACATAGGTTCCCTTGGCGGTGGACGGCTTTAGCTTGATAATCGTGGACATGAACGCACTCGCATTTTCCACTATCTTGCCCGGCTCAAAGGAAATCTTGCCGATGGAGGCATGGATAATGCCCGTCTTGTCTACCTTGAAATCAATCTTGCCGGCCTTGACCTCCGTCACAGCCTTGGCAACATCCATTGTCACAGTGCCGGCTTTCGGGTTAGGCATAAGTCCGCGGGGACCGAGCACGCGACCCAAAGGACCGAGCTTGCCCATCACGGCAGGCATCGTAATCACTACATCAACGTCAGTCCAGCCGCCCTTGATCTTCTCGATATACTCGTCAAGACCCACATAGTCAGCTCCGGCAGCTTTTGCCTCGACCTCCTTGTCGGGCGTACAGAGAACCAATACCCTGACCGTCTTGCCGGTACCGTTGGGCAGTGTACACACGCCGCGAACCATCTGGTTGGCCTTGCGCGGGTCTACACCCAAACGCACATCCATATCCACTGACGCGTCAAACTTGGTCGTCGTGATTTCCTTGAGGAGTTCAGACGCTTCAGCAAGGGTGTAGGACTTTCCTGCTTCAATCTTCCCGGCGGTCAACTTCTGGTTTTTTGTAAGTTTACTCATTGTTTGAAGATTTTAGTTGTTTGCGGGAAATTCCCCGGTTACAGTGATACCCATACTGCGCGCAGTACCAGCAATCAAGCGCATAGCACTCTCCACGGTAAAGCAGTTCAAGTCCGGCATCTTGTCTTCTGCGATAGACTTGATCTGATCCCATGTCACGGAGGCAACCTTCTTGCGGTTAGGCTCGGCAGAACCCTTCTTCACCTTGGCCGCTTCCATAAGCTGAACCGCTGCAGGAGGAGTCTTTATGACAAATGTAAAGCTCTTGTCATCATAGTAAGTGATGACCACCGGCAACACCTTACCTGCCTTGCTCTGCGTCAGTGCATTGAACTGCTTGCAGAAGTCCATGATGTTCAAGCCCTTCGAACCGAGGGCCGGACCAACTGGAGGCGAAGGATTCGCTGCGCCGCCTTTAATCTGTAATTTGATTAATCCAGCAACTTCTTTAGCCATTGTTTTTATTGTTTTTAAATATTCCGAGACTTCCTCAGTACCGCCCGTAACACAACGGCACTAAAGTTTCTCAACTTGCCCAAAACCAAGATTCAATGCCGTCTCGCGACCGAAAACCTTGACCAATACCGTAAGCTTCTTCCTCTCGGCGTTTACCTCGTTGATAACTCCATTGAAAGAAGCGAACGGACCATCGGTAACCTTGACCTGCTCGCCGACCAAAAAAGAGAAGCCTGTATCTATCTCCACGTTTTCGGACTCGACGTTGCCCATGAGCCTGTCAACTTCGCTTTGCCGCATCGGCACAGGGTTATCCATCCCGCCCAAAATGCCTACTACGTTAGGCACGTTGCGGAGTGCGTGGCAAATCTCACCGACCATGGCTGCCTGCACATACACATAGCCAGAATAGAGAATACGGTCAGCAACAATGCGCTTTCCGTTACGCACTTGGACTACCTTCTCCGTAGGCACCAGTACCTGGGCGACATATCCCCCAAAAGCACCGTTGCCTATAGCGGCATCGATATATTCCTTCACTTTGCTCTCCTTGCCAGTAATTGCACGAAGCACATACCATTTCATATCAGCCATAGCGCAATTCTATTCAGGAGGTCAATGAGGATATACCGCTGTCATTACAAACTCAAACAGCTTGTCCATGGCAAACACGACAATGGCAATAATCACGGAAGCAGATAAAACGATCAGTGCCTTGTGCGTCAGCTCATTACGGGTAGGCCAGGTCATCTTATGGGCCAATTCCTCATAAGAACCTTTACAGTATTTGACTAACTTATTCAACATATGTCTTGTTTTTCTGCACGGGAAGAGAGACTCGAACTCCCGACACCTGGTTTTGGAGACCAGTGCTCTACCAA
>CAVHBF010000144.1:0-4493 GCA_963634195.1 Bacteroides thetaiotaomicron
TGACTTTTGTGGCAGAAGGTAAGGAACAGGGCATTCAGGTGCTATATAAGGACGAGACGGTATGGGCTACGCAGAAAGCAATGGCTATACTCTTTGACTGTTCGGCAGACAATGTCGGATTGCATCTGAAAAATATATACGACACAAAGGAACTGGACAAGGAAGCAACTACCGAGAAAATCTCGGTAGTTCAACAGGAAGGTACAAGAGAGGTGCGACGCAACACGTTGTTCTACAACCTCGACGCCATCATTTCCGTGGGCTATCGTGTCAATTCCATTCGTGCCACACAGTTCCGTCAATGGTGTACCTATGTCATCCGTCAGTTCTCGCTTCGTGGCTATATCATAGACAAGAAGCGGATGGAGAACGGCTCATTCATTGGTGAGGACTACTTTGAGCACTTGTTGGCAGAGATACGTGAGATACGACTGAGCGAACGCAAGTTCTATCAGAAACTCACGGACATATACGCCACCGCCATCGACTACAACAGGGATGCGCCAACCACACGGTTGTTTTTCAAGAAGGTGCAGAACAAGATGCATTACGCTGTACACGGTCATACGGCTGCGGAACTCATTGTGGAACGGGCCAACGCCGAGAAAGAGCACATGGGGTTGACCACTTGGGAGAACGCTCCCAATGGCAAAATCGTGAAGCCCGACGTGAGCATTGCCAAGAACTACCTGAAGCAAGTGGAACTTGAAGACATGGGAAGGCTCGTCAACGCCGTACTTGATATGGCAGAACGTATGGCAAAACGCCACATCCCAATGACAATGGAAGACTGGGCAAAGCGAATAGACATCATCCTTGAAGCTGGCGGTGATGCCATCCTGCCTGATGCGGGGAAGGTGTCGGCTGAATATGCAAAGGAATTTGCCGAGTCTGAGTTTGAGAAGTACCGTGTGATACAGGACAGATTGTTCCAGTCTGACTTTGACAAGTTCAATGGCGAATTGCCGTTTGACGGTTCATGCAAGGAATGATTGCAACAGATAAAGAATCGCCCGGCTTTAAGCGACAAGCCTGAGGTCGGGCGGTTTTTGTTTACCGGAATCCGGATACCGTCACAATGGTTCAACAGGTCAGACCTTTCATGGAAGCGGGACTGCAACTTGTTGGCAAACTCAATGCGGTGTTTATTTTTTGCCCTCGCGTTTTTCCTTTGAGTCGTTGGCGTACGAAAACAGGTAATAAACCTGCTGCGGCGACAAGACCGCAGCAAATTTCCGGCTGTATTTCATTCTTGTCTCCACGACTTTTGCATCTGCCGTCCATCTGGCGTTGTTCAGTTCTGTCGCCAGACTGGGGGCGAGTTTGTTCTTCCTTATGGCCGTGATGTTCTTTTCTTTGAGGTTGTCGTATATGTCTTTGGCTGCACGCAGTTCCTTGCGATACGAGAAAAAGACAGGGCGCAACCTGTTCTTTGTGTCTTTTGGGAGAACAAGTCTTTTGGAAACGTAGTCAAAAATTTCCTTGTCCTTTTGCGTCTGTGCGGAAACAAGGTTTGTGGCGGCAATGACAACCGCCACAACAATCAATGCACGGCTGAAAGTTTTCATTTCAAAAAGTATCTGTAATATTGTTTTGGTCGGTAGCGGGGTGGGGTGCTTTGCGTGAGACCGCCGGTTTGTCATGGCTTCAGGGTCATGTGTTCCACGATGTCTTGGCGTAGCTGCTTGCTGAAGTCCGATGCGAATATGAAGTCGTTAAGTGTCTGGTTGTCGGACGTGAGCACGTCCTTGTTGGTGCCCTGCCATTCTTTGCGCCCCTTGTTTATGTACAGGATGTTTTCCCCTATTCCCAGAACGGAGTTCATGTCGTGGGTGTTGACAACGGTAGTGATGCCGTTTTCGTGGGTGATTTCGTTTATGAGTTTGTCTATGACCAGTGAGGTTTTGGGGTCAAGCCCGGAATTGGGCTCGTCACAGAAGAGGTATTTGGGATTCATGGAGATGGCTCTTGCTATGGCCGCCCTTTTCTGCATTCCGCCGCTGATTTCGTTGGGATGCTTGTCCTGCGCGTCAAGCAGATTGACTCTGTCCAGACAGAAGAGGGCGCGTTTTTTCCTTTCCTTGTAGTTCATGCCGGAAAACATGTCCAGAGGGAAAAGAACGTTTTCCAGTACCGTGAGGGAGTCAAAGAGGGCGGAGCCTTGAAACAGCATTCCCACTTCGCGCCGTATCAGGGTCTGTTCCCGCTTGTTCATGGCGGTGATGTCTCTGCTGTCGTAGAATATCTGGCCGGAAGAGGGCGCATAGAGACCTACCAGACAGTTCATGAGCACTGTCTTGCCCGAACCGCTCTGGCCTATGATGAGGTTTGTCTTGCCATCGTGGAAGGTCACGTCAATGTCGTGGAGGATATGCTTGCCGTCAAACGACTTGTTCAGTTTCTTTACTGTTATCATGGCCTATGAAAGGATTTGCGTCAGGAACATGTCGGAAAACAATATGAGTACGGAACTGGCCACAACGGCGTTCGTGCTTGCCTTGCCCACCTCCACGGAGCCGCCTTTTACCGTATATCCGAAATAAGACGAAACACTGGAGATGATGAAAGCGAAGAACAGCGATTTTATCACTCCCATCCAGAAATACCACTGGCGGAAGTCGTGCTGAAGTCCCAGAGTCAACTCCGACGGCGTGATGATATGCCCTACATAGGCCGTCAGGTATGCTCCCGTTATTCCTGCCCCTACACTGAAGATGACAAGCACGGGAATGGCGGTAATCAGTGCCGTGATTTTCGGCAAGATGAGGAATGATGCGGAATTTATGCCCATTATGTCTATGGCGTCTATTTGCTGCGTCACCCTCATGGTGCCCAGTTCCGATGCGATGTTTGACCCCACTTTTCCGGACAGGATGAGACACATTATCGAGGACGAAAATTCCAGCAGCATTATTTCTCGGGTCGTGAACCCGCTGACCCACACGGGCATCCATGCGCTCTGGATGTTTATCTTTATCTGGATGCAGATTACCGCTCCTATGAACAGCGAAATGAGAAGCACGATTCCTATGGAGTCAATGCCCAGCGACAGAATCTCCTGAAAGTATTTGCGGAAAAACATTTTGAGACGCTCGGGACGCTGGAAAGTCCTTGACATGAGAATGCAATACTGCCCCAAGGCCTGAAGAAATCTGATCACGTGCATTTTGTCTGCCTGTATGTTGGTTTGTGCAAAGTTAATAAAAAGGGGGGTAATGGTGGGAAAAAACGCTTCCGCTTGTTGACTCTTTAAGCAAAATTGGCTATCTTTGCAATGAATATGGTTTGTTTTTCAGATAAAGAGTAATGGGTATATTGTCAAAGATATTCAGAAAAAAGACTGGCGGCAAAGAGTATGTCATAGGCGGCATGGAGGATTTCATGTCGCTGATAAGGGTATACTGTCAGGCGGTGATGGCTTCCAGACTGGGCATCACCAACCTTGCCATGTTGCCGGACTTGCGTATGTTCAAAAGCTCCCTGCATGTTGCGACCGTAAACAACAGGCTCGGACTTGGTGAGAAAAACCGCTGTAAAAAGATGTTGGAGGACATCTATGGGATGGACGAAAGCTTTTTTGCCGAAATAGACTCCAGCATAAAGTCAAACTGCCGCAACATCAATCAGGTGAACAGCTATTTCCTGCTGTTCCAGAGCTTCAGCCAGGATCTGCTGACGGTTCTCTCGAGCACGCTGCAGCTTCGTCTGAGAATGCCCTCGTTCTTCAGGAAAGCCCTGCGCGGCATTGTGGAAAAAGGTGTCAATGACATTTTTGCCAAAGACAAGTTCAGGGATGATGCCGTAAGGAAGGCCACTTTTTCCGTCCGCACCACCCGGCAGAGACTCGGGTATTCCCAAAAATGGATGACGGAGTACGCCTATCACATTATCCTGTTGGCGAAGAAGGAACCGCGTAACAAGGCTGCGGAGAGCGGCGGTAAATGAACTTCAACAAGCGCACGGTACTATGCCTACACGTAGAGACGAACTCCTGCAGCAGCTCAATGTGAAGCTTGATATGTTGGTGCGGCGTCATGAGGAGTTGAAGAAGCGGCAGCAGATGGCGGATGCCTTGATGGAGGAGAACGCGCTGTTGAAGCGGCAGCTTGAAACCCTGAAGACGGCCAAGACCATCGCCCTTGGTGAAAGGGATATCCGTCATGCGAAACTCAGCCTGTCGCGGCTGATAAGGCAGATAGACTCTTGCATATCAATGCTTGTCGTGGAGAAATAGGGGAGGTCTTCTCGTCCACGTGGCAAGCCGGGGGCTTGTGTGTGCTATTTTATATTGGTATGGAAAACAGAAACAAAGGCGGAACGGACAGGTTTACGATACAGCTTGGCATTGCGAACAAGATGTATCCTGTTACCGTGAACCGCGAGAATGAAGCGGTCTACCGTAGGGCGGCCAAATTGATACAGCAGAAACTTGACCGGTATACCTCGTCCTTTTACGCCGAAGACAAGCAGGACTATCATGCCATGGTGATGCT
>CAVHBF010000145.1:0-4479 GCA_963634195.1 Bacteroides thetaiotaomicron
TATCCAGCCCGTATTTTCTGTTCAATCTGGCAATTTCGGCTGCCACGGTGTCAAGAAGCTCCTTTGATTCTATGACGCACGGTCCTGCAATTATCTTCATAATACAAAAATGTTACAACGCAAGATATTTATTTGCCATACAGTTTTGCCCGGGCTTCCTGTATGCGGGGGTCTGCCATATAGTCTTCATAGGTCGTCAGCTTGTCGATAATCCCGTTTGGCGTAAGTTCAATGACTCTGTTTGCCAAAGAATTTATAAACTCGTGGTCGTGCGAGGCGAACAGAACATTTCCGCGGTACAGTTTGAGGTTGTTGTTGAAAGCCTGAATGGACTCCAAGTCAAGATGGTTCGTAGGCGTGTCAAGAACAAGGCAATTTGCGTTTCTCAACTGCATCCGTGCAATCATCAGCCTCATGCGCTCACCGCCGCTCAGCACGTTTACCTTTTTGAGGATATCTTCGCCGGAAAAAAGCATTCTTCCAAGGAACTGCTTGAAATACACCTCGTTGCCTTCGCCGTATTGGCTCAGCCATTCAAGCATGTTGACAGACGTGTCAAAAAAGCCGGTGTTGTCAAGTGGCAGATATGCATTCGTGATTGTCACGCCCCATTTGTAGCTTCCTTCCGCAGGCAGGGCGTTGCCGGTTATGATTTCAAACAAGGCCGTCATAGCCCTGGAATTGTGGCTTATGAACACGACCTTTTGGTCTTTCTCTATCGTGAAGTCAAGGTTTCGGAACAGTACTTCCCCGTCATCCGTGACAGCCTTGAGATTTTCCACCTCCAGTATTTGGTTTCCCGGTTCTCTGTCCATTGAGAAAATAATTCCGGGATACTTGCGCGTTGACGGCTGAATTTCCTCAATGTTCAGTTTTGCCAGCATTTTTTTGCGGCTGGTTGTCTGTTTCGATTTTGCCACGTTGGCGGAAAACTTTCTGATGAATTCTTCAAGTTCTTTCTTTTTCTCCTCTGCTTTCTGCCGTTGGTTCTGCTGCTGCCTCAAGGCAAGTTGTGATGACTGGTACCAAAAGCTGTAGTTTCCTGCAAAAAGGGTTATCTTGCCATAATCCACGTCAACGGTGTGCGTGGATACCGCATCAAGGAAATGGCGGTCGTGGCTCACGACCAACACCGTGTGCTCATAGTTGCCAAGATAGTCTTCAAGCCATTCCACGGTTTCAAGATCCAAATCGTTCGTGGGCTCGTCAAGCAGCAAATTGTCTGGCTCTCCAAAGAGTGCCTGTGCAAGCATCACTCTGACCTTTTCTTTTCCGGAAAGCTCTTTCATGAGCGTTGCGTGTTTTGCTACGGGAATGCCTAACTGTTCCAGCAGACTGCCAGCGTTGCTTTCAGAATCATAACCGCCCATATTGGCGAATTTTTCCTCCAGTTCCGCCGCACGAATGCCGTCAGCGTCCGTGAAATCCTCTTTCGCATACAGGGCGTTGCGCTCGTTGTTGATGTCCCACAGCTCCTTGTGGCCCATCAGCACGGTTTCTATCACGGGATATTCATCATATTTGAAATGGTCCTGGCTGAGTACCGACATTCGCTCGCCTGGTGCTATTTCTATAGTTCCCTTTGTCGTTTCAAGTTCGCCTGAAATGGCCTTGAGCAGAGTGGATTTTCCCGCGCCGTTGGCTCCGATGATACCGTATATGTTTCCGTTAGTGAATTTTAGATTGACATCTTTGTAGAGAACCTGTCTCCCAAACTGTATGGCAAGATCGCTTACTGTAATCATTTCCCTGAGAATAGAGTTGTAACGGTGTGCAAAGTTAAGCAAAAAAAACGATGTTTTGCGGCTTTTATAAGTTTAATTGCCCGTGGCGCAGGAGTGGAAATGCGCACCAAAAACAGGTTCGTGCATCCGTACTGCTTTGCGGGCGGACGCATGAACCTGTGCGAGGTGAATGGCAGTGGCGTTATTGCAGCTGTAAGCGTGCCGCCTTGTATTCTTCAACCAGCCGTTTCATGATTGTCTGGACTGGTTCAATCTTGTTTATCGCCGAAGCGATTTGCCCTATTTCCAGTTCTCCGTTTACGGTGTCTCCATAAAAGATTCCGCGGCGAGTTGATTTCTCACCCAGGATGGAGAGCAGTTCTTCCTTTTCCGCCCCCTTGTTCTCTGCCTCTGCGATGCGTCGGTACAGTTCGTTCTTTACTAAACGTGAAGGCGACAACTTCTTGAGGCACAACATTGTATCGCCTTCGTTTAGAGAGGTGCAACATAGCTTGAACTCTTGTGATGCCGAACTCTCTTCAGAGAGCGCGAACAGAGTGCCGATCTGAACTCCCTCTGCACCGAGTGCTTGTGCAGCGAGGCACGCCTTGCCCGAGGCTATACCCCCAGCAGCAATGACGGGTAGCGACGTTGATGCGCAAACCTGTGGAATCAGACACATGGTCGTCGTTTCTTCGCGTCCGTTGTGTCCGCCAGCCTCAAATCCTTCTGCTACGATGGCATCCACGCCGGCTTCCTCGCTTTTTATGGCGAACTTGGAAGAGCTGACCACGTGCGCAACTTTCATGCCGGCCTCATGAAAACGTTGTGTGTATGTTTTCGGATTTCCGGCTGATGTGAACACGATGTTGCATTCTTCCTCTATTATCATGTCTATAAGGCTCTCGATTTGTGGGTACATTAGCGGGAGGTTTATTCCCCACGGGCGATTTGTCGCTTGCTTGGTTTTGCGGATGTGCTCCCTCAAAAGGTCTACATCCATCGTACCTGCACCGATTAGCCCAAGTCCTCCGGCATTGCTTACTGCGGCTGCCAGTCGCCAACCGCTGCACCAGGCCATACCCCCGGCTACTACTGGATGTTCAATTCCAAACAATTCTGTTATTCTGTTGGACATGTTGTGTGTGATGTTAAATATGTTGGTTATACGTTAGACTATGGTCAATAGGTCTGTTCGGCTTGATTGTCGTGTCGCCAGCTGCATCAGGTGGACGGCAACGAGTGCAGCCGTTTCCGTGCGCAAACGTGATTTTCCCAGTGAAACAGGAATGAACCCTTTGTTGATGGCAAAGACAACTTCTTCTTTGCAGAAGTCGCCCTCAGGGCCGATCAGCACTTGCATGGGCCCTTCGGATGACAGCAGGATGTCCGTCAGAAACGGTTTCCCGTTCGGTGATGGAGACAAGTCTCCGTCATCATAGCAATGGGCTATGCAGCGAATCCCTTGGAAAGGGAGCGTTACAATATTTTCAAAGCTTTGCATCTTGGCAACGGTCGGTTTGTAGACCTTATGGCTCTGTTTCATTGCGGAGACCACAATCTTCTCGATGCGTTCGGTCTTGATGTTCCGTCTCTCTGAAAACCTGCAGTCAATGAAATCAAATTGGTCAACGCCAATCTCTGTCGCTTTTTCTGCAAACCACTCCGTGCGGTCAATGTTTTTTGTCGGCGCCATGGCAATATGTACCGGGCGGCTCCATTGCTGTTCGAAATGTGTTGTCCCGTTTGCCTTGAAGAAACATTTCTGTTTCCCGGTCTCCGTTATTTCGCATGAATACAAGCTCCCTTTTCCGTCTATGATGTTTATCGGATCGCCTTCTTTGAGGCGCAGAACCTTCAAAACATGGTTAGCCTCTTCGGGCGGCAGCACTCCCGTTTTCGGGTCTGGGGTGTAGAAATATCGGAGTTCTTTCATCTTTTCTTCGTGGTTGGTTGCTTGCCTGTAAGCCAGTTGTGGGTTTCTTTTATATGCTGGATATAGTTCATTTCCCGCAGGATTTGACGTTGCCGTCTCCTTACGTACGGAGATGGTTTTTTACTGCTGAATTTCAAAGGATTCGGCAGTGTTGCCGCTATCAGGGCACATTGCCGTCGGGTTAGGTCAGACGCATTGACACCAAAGTTTGCCAAGGCCACCGCCTGCGCACCATATATGCCATCGCCCATCTCTATGACGTTGAGATACACTTCCATGATTCTTTCTTTGCTCCATAACTGTTCTATAAGGAAAGTGAAATACACCTCAAGACCCTTGCGTAACCACGATGAATTTGGCCACAGAAAAACATTCTTTGCCGTCTGTTGGGATATCGTGCTGCCGCCCCTTTTCCGCTTGCCGTCCATATAGTCTTTTGCGGCCACTTTGATGGCATCTGTGTCAAAGCCGTTGTGGTCCATAAATTTCTGGTCTTCAGAAGCCATTACCGCTGTGGAAAGGTGGGGACTCATCTCTTCTATGGGAATCCATATGTGCTCATTTCTGATTTCCTTGCCCTGACTTGCCTGCTGTATACACCTTATGACCATCAGCGGGCTGACATAAACCGGGACCCATTTGTACAGCAGGGTGAAGAAAACGGAAGAACTGAAGAAAAGCAACAACAGGGTCACCAAAAATCTTCTTATTGCTTTCATTTAGGCATTTTGGAGCAAAGGTATGGAAAATAACGCAATTGTCTTTGTTTTTACTTTGATAATTGCTGTCTTGGTGGTTATGGCCAATATTGTCCTAAAT
>CAVHBF010000146.1:0-4226 GCA_963634195.1 Bacteroides thetaiotaomicron
ACCCGTGACCCCATGCGTGACAGGCATGTATTCTAACCAGCTGAACTAACGCACCTCCTTGTCCTTGCATCCTGTTACGAACGCGGCGCAAAGGTAGGGCTTTATTTTGGAACAGCAAAGATTTGGCGGCGGATTTTACAGTATTTTTTGGAAAAACACCACATCTGCAAAATATTCCTTGGTTTTAAACCATTCTTTCAATACTCCGACACGGCTGTAGTGCCCCTTGTCAAACAGTTTCAATGCCGGCATATTGTCGGCCACGACAGTGGCGCTGAGCTGGTGGATAAAAAGCACTTGTGCCGCGTAAGTCTCCAACAACTGTACAGCCTCTAAGGCATAACCCTCACCGCGGTATTGTTTCAGCAACCCTATACCTATTTCCGCGCGGAGATGCCGGGGCGAGAAATTAAACAAATCCACAAACCCCACCGCTGATTTGGGTTCTTGGCTCAATTCAATGGTGAAACGCAGTTGGTGTTCCTCGTAGATGTCATTTCTGACAGATGACAGGTATGATGCACACACGCTGCGCGACACCGGCTGCAAGATACCCGTAGAACTCCATATTGTCGCATCGTTCTCGAGGGCATACATCGGCAACAGGTCTTCTGGTTCCGTAGGACGCAGACGGACTGTGTGGGAAGAGAGCGGGGGACTTGTCATGGAGCAAAGATATATCTGTTTGTAAGCAGGATACCATGATGCGGATAGAATGTGGCGACAGAAGCCCTGCCTTTGCGGTGTTGCCTGCCGATGAGGGCAAGAACATCCTGATAGCCGTATTGTTCCACGTCAAAAACCACATAATCACATCTATGTGCTTGTAGGAAATCTTCCCATTGTCTGATATCACTTACTGCTTTTCCGCAAATTTCATATCTGAATCCGTAACGTTCACTCATGCGCTTGATGGATTCGCGGTTTTCAGGTTTGACAAAACACAAAAAAAACGGGATGTCAGGTTTGATAAGAGTTTTGAGGGAATAAGTGAACTTTCTGTATTGCCCTCTGGCAAACGACAAAGTTCCCAAGAGATACAAAGCGACATAAATGATGATGCGCAGCAGACAATAGTGGTGATTGAAGTGCTTCCTGAAAAACACAAGGATTGCCTTGTAGAAGATGTTGACAAATGAGTAAGAATACCTCTTGGTGCTTTCGCCCTTATAGTGCAGTATGGGGGTAGGCAGATAGTAGTTGTGCAGACCCGATTTAAGCATACGGTAAGACAAGTCTATATCCTCACAGTGCATGAAGTAGTCTTCGTCAAATACGTTCATACTGTCACCAGCCGTCCGGCGGATCATCATAAAAGCTCCCGACACTATTTCAATTTCCGCCGTTTCGTCAACGGAGAGATGCTGCATATAGTAACGCCCGAAGTGCTTGCTTAGGGGAAACAGCACTGACAGGCGCGAAATCTTGCAGAACGAGGCCCAAGGAGTGGGCACTCCGCGGCGGGACTCCATGGCAAACGACCCGTCCGCATTCAGCATTTTAACCCCAAGACAGCCCGCATCAGTATGGCTATCCATAAATTCAAGACAGTCTTTTATTGTACGTTCGCCGACGAAGGTATCAGGATTCAGAAACAGCACATATTTTCCCGATGAACAATGGTAAGCCTGATTGTTTGCCCTGCCGAAACCGCAGTTTGACTTGTTGGCAATCACACGAAGTTCAGGATATGCGCCGGCAGGATATTTCCGGTTAATATAGTCCAGAGAACCGTCCGTGGAATTGTTGTCAACCACTACCACCTCCCATGAAAGTCCGTCGCACGAACGCCGCAAGGACTCCAGACATTGAAACAAGTAGTACTTGACATTGTAGTTTACTATGATGACTGTAAGCAACACAACTTAATGGTTTTTTGATGACAACAGGACAATTATTTGTCGGACGGCGGCAATGACGGCTCTCTTCCCTGACAGCTGGTGGGCAGACAGAAAAACAAAACAAGAACCAAAATGGCCATCAGATACAACACGGACTGCTCTCCTGTAACCAATAGCACTGCCACATCCAGAACTTCCGCAAACAACACCATACACAGGCGCAATGTGCTTAGCGAGACATGTAACCTTGCATACGGAAGACCTTTCTCACCCGACAGTTTGTCTTTGACAAAAGAAAAGGCAAAAAACTTCACGGCGGCATACGATACCAGCAATGTAACGACCGTTGCGCACAAGTACAACACATAGTCCACAAGACCGCCCTGTCCGCTGCTTGCAGCATCTCCGGCCTCCACATACCACATATGGACATACAGAGCGACGGGAATTAGCCAGGCTACCACATACAGCAATATCAGTCTTTTCATTGTTCGTTTATATTTACACGGTTCATAATAGACTGGCCAAGGGTCATCTCGTCAGCATATTCGATTTCTTCACCAACAGCTACCCCGCTTGAAATACTTGAAATCTTCACTGGAATCCCCGACAGCTTTCTTGAAACGAAGAATTTTGTCGTTTCCCCGTCGGTTGTGGAACTGATGGCAAACAGGACTTCCTTTATGTTGCCGTGCAAAACACGTTCCACAAGACTGTCTATATACAAATCCGCAGGTCCCGTTCCGTCCACAGGCGATATGAGACCGCCCAAAACATGATACAAGCCATTGAACCGGTGCGTGTTTTCTATGGCAATGACATCCTGTACATCCTGAACCACACATATCATGTTCCTGTCACGGCTTGCATCTGCACAGATGTGGCATACATCGGAATCCGACACATTGTGGCATACGCTGCAGCGTTTCACCTTCTCGCGAAAGGAAAGAATATCCCTTGCAAAAGACTCCACATTTTCTTTTGGCTGCCGGAGAATGTGGAGAGCAAGCCTCAGGGCCGTTCTCCGTCCAATGCCGGGAAGGGAATTAAAGGCATCTGCGGCTTGCTCCAGTAACACGGACGAGGTTTTGCTCCTTATGTACATTTTCCGGGAGATTGATTATTCTTTCGTGTCAGAATACGACAAGACCGAGCCTATGTAGTCGAGAAGGTCTTCCTTCCCCACTCTCTTTAGCGAAGACACAGTGAAACAGGGAGGCAACGTTTCCCAGTCGTGGGAAAGCGTTTCCCGAAAACATTTGACATTCTTGCCGAAAGATCCCTTGCGTGATTTGTCCATCTTGGTAAACACAAGACAGAATGGAATCTCGTTCTCGCCGAGGAACGTTACAAAGTCAAGGTCTATCTTCTGGGGAGGGATATTCCCGTCCACAAGCAGAAACAAGTTGACCAGATTGCGGCGTTTGAGAATGTAGCCCTCAACCATTCTTTTCAGCTGTGCCTGCTGTGCTTTGCCCCTCTTCGCGAATCCGTATCCGGGAAGATCCACAAGAAACCACGAGTTGTCAACCTTGAAGTGGTTAATGAGTATGGTTTTCCCGGGAACGGAAGAGGTCATTGCCAAACGCGCATTGTCAGCAAGCATGTTTATAAGACTGCTCTTGCCCACATTGCTGCGCCCGATAAAGGCAAACTCCGGCAAATCCGTGTCGACACACGCGTCTACACTTATTGCACTTGAATCATATTTCACATTCTTTATTCGCACGAATCACACGATTGTTCTTTTCGCGAAGAAGCGTCTTTCTTTGTTCTTGCCCTGTATCTCTTGAAACAGGCGCAAAGTATTGCAACAACGATGGCGGCAAGTATCACGTATATGATAGGCTCCTCGTATTGCTTCACGGAAGTAAGCAACTTGTCCTTGGAAACTACAGAATGAAGATAATAACCGATTGCAGCAAGGACAATGTTCCATGCACCTGCACCCAAGGATGTGTAAATGCAGAACTTAAGGAAATTCATTTTTGCCAGTCCTGCCGGAATGGAAATCAGTTGGCGTATGCCGGGAACCAAACGCCCTATCAATGTTGCTGTCACGCCGTGTCTGTCAAAATAAGCCTCTGACTGCTGTATTTTTTTCTTGTTCAGCAAGCACAGATGCCCTGCCCTGCTTTCGGCGAATTTATAGACCAGAGGTCTGCCCAAATACAACCCCAGCACATAATTCACTATTGCCCCGATGAGACTTCCCAATGTTGCAAATACTACAACCAGATACACGTTCATGCTACCCTCTGCGGCCATATAGGCGGCTGGCGGAACGACAACTTCACTTGGAAACGGGATGAAAGAACTCTCCACTGCCATCAGAATGGTAACATAGAAATAATCCAATTGCTCTGCAAGACTGTAAAAAAATTC
>CAVHBF010000147.1:0-4138 GCA_963634195.1 Bacteroides thetaiotaomicron
TTGGAGAGGTTATTCGCCGCAAGTCCGGCAAGTCGGCAGCGGCCAAATAATCATAAAAACGTTTAGATTATGACAAAGAGAATAAATAGAAGGGTTAGAATTAAATACCGCGTGCGCAACAAGATTTCCGGCACTGCCGTGCGCCCGCGTCTTTGCGTGTTCCGCAGCAACAAGCAGGTTTACGTTCAGGTTATCAATGACGAGAACGGTACGACTCTGGTTTCCGCATCGTCACTCGGGCTGGAAAAGATGCCCAAGAGAGAACAGGCTGCGATAGTTGGAGAAAAGATTGCAAAGCTCGCCATTGAAGCGGGTATCTCGCAGGTTGTCTTTGACCGTAACGGATACCTCTATCACGGGCGTGTTATGGAAGTCGCTAACGGAGCTCGTAAGGGCGGACTTAAATTTTAATTGATTATGGCAAATAGAGTTAACATAAGCGCTGAAGAGCTTACCGAGAAATTGGTGGCGCTTAACAGGGTAACAAAGGTTACAAAAGGAGGTAGGACCTTTACTTTCGCTGCTATTGTTGTAGTTGGCGACGGAAAGGGAGTAATCGGTTATGGCCTTGGCAAAGCCGGCGAAGTTTCCGCCGCGATTGCCAAAGGTGCGGAGTCCGCAAAGAAAAACCTTATCAAGGTTTCTATACTCAATGGAACCATCCCACACGAGCAGACTGCCAAGTTTGGCGGAGCCAAGGTGCTCATGCTTCCTGCGGCTCCCGGTACCGGAGTGGTTGCTGGCGGTGCCATGCGTGCCGTTTTTGAGAGTGTAGGCGTTACCGATGTCCTTGCAAAGTCAAAGGGGTCTTCCAACCCTCATAATCTTGTCAAGGCTACGGTGGCCGCTTTGGCGGAACTGCGTGACGCGCATACCGTTGCCCAGACTCGTAATATAAGTATGGAAAAGGTATTTAAAGGTTAAGTGTAGTATGGCAATCATCAAAATAAAGCAAGTCAGGAGCCGTATAGGTGCTCCGAAAGACCAGAAAAGAACACTTGATTCTTTAGGTTTGAGAAAAATGAATGCAGTTGTGTCACACGAGGACAATGCCTGCATTCGCGGAATGATTCAGAAAGTTCATCATCTGGTGAGCATTGTTGAATAGTAAAAACAAAAAAACATGAAATTACATAGTTTAAAACCTGCAGAAGGATCCACTCATTCAAGAAGAAGAATTGGTCGCGGACCGGGTTCAGGCTTGGGTGGGACTTCTACTCGTGGCCACAAGGGAGCCAAGTCCCGTTCCGGTTACAAGAAAAAGATTGGCTTTGAGGGTGGTCAGATGCCGCTTCAGCGCCGTGTGCCGAAGTCCGGCTTCAAAAACATCAACCGTGTAGAATACCAGGCCATCAACTTGGATGTAATTCAGGCTTTGGCAGAAGCAAAGAACCTGTCCGCTATTACTCTGGCCAATTACGTGGAGGCCGGTCTCGTTTCCAAGCGCCAACTGGTGAAAGTCCTCGGGAACGGCAAGCTCACGTCCAAATTGGATATTGAGGCTAACGCTTTCTCAAAGTCTGCGGAAGAGGCTATTAAGGCACTTGGCGGCAACGCCACCAAAATCTGACAAATGAAAAAATTCATTGAGACATTAAAGAATATATGGCGTGTAGAGGATTTGAGAATCCGTCTGCTCATTACGATATTGTTTGTCGCTATATATAGATTCGGTTCATTTGTTGTCCTGCCTGGCATTGATCCGCAGAAGTTGAGTTCTCTATCGGATCAGACCAGGGATGGGTTGATGTCTCTGCTGGATATGTTCTCTGGTGGTGCGTTCTCCAATGCGTCTATCTTTGCATTGGGTATCATGCCATATATCTCCGCCTCAATTGTTATGCAGTTGCTGGCACTCGCTGTTCCTTATTTCCAGAAGATGCAGCGCGAGGGGGAAAGTGGCCGCCGCAAAATCAACCAGTACACGCGTTACCTGACAATCGCGATTTTGCTTTTTCAGGCTCCGATGTACTTGATTAACCTCCAGACTCAGGCAGCTGGTGCCATCAGCAACGCTTTGCCGTGGGGTATGTTCCTCATCACGTCCACAATCATTCTGGCTGCTGGAAGTATGTTTATCCTGTGGCTTGGCGAGCGTATAACCGACAAGGGGGTTGGCAACGGAGTGTCAATGATCATTATGGTCGGTATCATTGCCCGTCTGCCGCAGTCCATAGGCCAGGAATTCGTGACGGCGCTTACTTCTCCGGGAGCGGGCGGTCTTGTTAAGTTCCTGTTTGAGATCCTCGCCCTCATCGTTGTTATCGGCGTTGCCATCCTTCTGGTGCAGGCCGTGCGCAAGGTTCCCGTGCAATACGCCAAGCAGGTTCAGGGAGGCCAACAGGTCGGAGGGGCTCGTCAGTACATCCCCATCAAGCTGTTTGCAGCCAACGTGATGCCGATTATCTTTGCACAGGCCTTGATGTTCATCCCTGTCACTCTTGCCCATACCGGTGGCGAGAACGGTGCAGTTCTGAACAACCTTTTGGACATGAACAGCTTCCTTTACAATCTTATATTTGTGTTGCTGATTATCGCATTCACGTATTTCTACACTGCGATTACCCTCAATCCTGTCCAGATGGCCGATGAACTCAAGCGCAACAACGGTTTCATTCCGGGAATCAAGCCCGGCAAGAATACTGCGGACTACCTTGACACTGTAATGTCGTTCACGACTTTGCCGGGTTCTTTGTTTATCGCCCTGATAGCAATACTGCCTGTCTTTGCTCGTATGTTCGACATTAATCAGGGTTTTGCCCAGTTCTTCGGCGGGACATCCTTGCTGATTCTTGTAGGTGTTGTCCTGGACACCCTGCAGCAGATAGAAAGCCATTTGCTTGTAAGGCATTACGATGGTTTGTTGACTGCCAGACGCACGCGCACACGTGGTGTAAGTGCTTATTGAAATGATTTATTTAAAGACAGAAGATGAAATAGAGCTGTTGCGGCAGGCGAACTTGCTTGTCGGCAGGACGCTTGCCGAAATAGCTCGCATAATCAAGCCGGGAGTCACAACGCGACAGATTGATTCCCTTGCCGAGACTTTCATCAGGGATAACGGTGCGATTCCAACATTCAAGGGCTTCCCGAGTAGTGAGGGAGTTCTGTTTCCCGCATCGGTTTGCACTTCAGTCAACGAGCAGGTCGTACACGGCATTCCAACAGACAAGCCGCTGGAAGACGGCGACATTGTTTCGGTAGACTGTGGCACGCTCCTCAACGGCTATAACGGCGATTCCTGCTACACCTTTTGTGTGGGTGAGGTTTCCGACGAGGTGAAGAAGTTGCTTAAAACCACGAAAGAGAGCTTGTATCGCGGAATTGAAGCCGCAATAGCAGGTCGCCGTATCGGTGATGTCGGCTATGCTGTGCAGCAGCACTGCGAGGCACAGTCATATGGAGTTGTCCGTGAGTTGTGCGGTCATGGTATTGGCCGTGAGATGCACGAAGACCCTATGGTGCCGAACTACGGCAGGAGAGGCACTGGCCCTGTGATAAAAAACGGTCTGTGCATAGCGATAGAGCCAATGATAGCCATGGGGAGTCGCGAAATATGCATGATGTCCGATGGCTGGACAGTCGTCACGCGTGACGGCAAATCTGCCGCTCATTTTGAGCATACCATTGCCGTCCACAACGGGAAGGCGGACATATTGTCATCTTTTGAAGAAGTAGAACAGATTGAAGGTAAGTTATATTAGCAAACAGGAGTTATGTCGAAGGAAACAGCAATTGAACTGGATGGCGTTATCCTTGAGGCGTTGTCGAATGCAATGTTCCGCGTGGAACTGGAAAACGGTCATCAGATAACAGCTCATCTGTCGGGCAAAATGCGCTTGCACTATATCCGCATTCTTCCCGGCGACAAGGTAAAGCTGGAAATGAGTCCTTATG
Source organism: Bacteroides thetaiotaomicron (assembly GCA_963634195.1). Lineage (GTDB taxonomy): Bacteria > Bacteroidota > Bacteroidia > Bacteroidales > Bacteroidaceae > UBA6382. Next base: position 3,898 of record CAVHBF010000147.1, read on the forward strand.
ACTTGTCAAAGGGCAGAATAGTATTCACATATAAATAAAAACACACACAATATGAAGACAAGAGTATCTATAAAGAAGCGAACCCCGGAGTGCAAGATCGTGCGCCGCAAGGGACGTCTGTATGTTATTAACAAGAAAAACCCCAAGTTCAAACTTCGTCAGGGGTAATCACAAACAAAAAACAATTGATATAATATATGGCAATTAGAATTGTTGGTGTAGATTTGCCTCAGAACAAGAG
>CAVHBF010000148.1:0-4135 GCA_963634195.1 Bacteroides thetaiotaomicron
AGATGTTCTTGTGTTAAAATTGCGTGCGGCGGCAAATTTCCGTGGAGGACAAAGGCTTGGCGGACAGCAACCCGCGTAATGCAATTCGGGGTTGCAAAAAGGACGAGTTCGTCGCAGACGGTCTTCCTGCATCGTAGGGCAGGGAGGAGGCTGTTTTATTCGGAATAATCCAGATATGGCGCAAGCCGGACAAAATCGGACGGCGAGAATGCCGTATAGTTGGCAAGCTCGTTTATGTCGCGGATGTTGCCGTAGACTTTGCGGTAGTTGAAAACGGCAACAACTTGATCGTAGGTAAAATACGGATGCCTCAGGAGTTGCCGGAACTCCGCCCTGTTGATTTTCAGTTTTGTCGTTTCAGTATTGGCGATTGACAGCCACCGGCCAATATCATCGGGTACTCCGTACACTTCCCGGATTTGAGAAACGGAGACGAAGCCGCCCAGCCTGTTGCGGTATCTGACGATCTTGGCTGCATAATACGGCCCTATGCCCGGTATCCGCAGGAGCGCGGAACTGTCTGCCGTGTTGATGTCAACGGTCTGTCCGGGCTGGAGCTTGTATGAAGTGTGGACATGAGCGGGTTGCCGTTCCGTGCCGGGTGGCATGAAATTGCTGCCCTGATTGTGCGTGTCGGGTGTGCCCCGGCGTTCTTGCCTGTGGCCGGGGTCTTTGATCCTGATATACGGTGACAGCCTCCGGTAATCGTTGTCGTCAAGGGTATATATGCGGGACAAGTCCTCCGGACGGCGGAAAACGCCTCCCGCTTTCCTGTAGTTGACGATGGCCTTGGCTGTATTCGGCTTCAGCCCGAGCGAAAGGAACGTTTCGTAGCTTGCGGAATTGGGGTCGAAGAGGAACGGCTTTTTGTCCACATGCCGCCAGTCCCCACCGTGAGCCCGCGGGCTCTCCGCGTGCGTTTCCTCCTCTTTCGCGGGTTCAGCGGAAGAGATGAAGTACATGCCCACGTTTGCCGCCAGAACCATTGCCGCTATCCAGGCGATGGCTTTCTTGTCGTTTACGCTTAATGGCATAGTGCTTTTGCGTGTTTACATTTCCACCAGGAAGCGGAAGTTGAAGCAACGGCCCGTAAGATAGTTGGGAACGGCATATTGCCTGTTGGTTATGTCCGTAATCCAGTAATATGAGTTGACATTCTTGATATCCATCAGGTTCAGCATGTCAACTCCAAGCCAGATGTTGCGTATGGCATTGTTTCGCCTGCGCCGGTCTTCGTTGTTGAGCAGGCGGTAGCTCAGTCCTATGTCGACACGCCTGTATGCCGGGGCTCTGAAATTGTTTTTCTCTATTCCGGAGTGCGGTGCGCCGAATGGAAGTCCGTCAGCAAGGGCCGCCTTGAGTGTCATTTTCCATTTTGTCGTGCCGGGGAAGAAGTCCGTGAAGAAGAGAGACAGGTTGTAGCGCTGGTCGGTCGGCAGCGGCAGCGACAGTCCCTTGTACTTCTGCCTCGTGGACATGAGCGAGAGTGTGATCCAAGAGTCCGCCCCCGGCACGAATTCGCCGAAGAGCTTGAAATCAATGCCCGCCACATGCCCTTTTGCAAGGTTTTCCCCGTAGTACACGATTCGGAGGTTGTTGATGTTGTATGGAATGATGTTGTCGAGGACTTTGTAGTATATCTCCGTGGAGAAACGGAAAGGACGGTCTACGGCCTTGAACTGGTAGTCCATGCCGAGGAGGAAATGTATGGAGCGTTGCGACTTGATGTCGTGGTTGAGTTTCACGATGGTGTTTGTTCCCACTTTTGTCGTGTCGCGCAGTTCCTTATAGAATGGAGACTGGTAGTAGTAGCCTGTTGCCAGTCTGAAAGTGAAATTGTCGTTCTTGGCGGGTATGAGCCCCAATGAAGCGCGTGGGGAAACCAGTGTTTCCCTGTTCCATGAATTGTGGGTGAGCCGTACTCCGAAGTTGAGGTTGTAGACTCCCGTCTTGTTGTTGAACCTGTAGTTGTCCTGTATGAAACTCTCGAAGCGCGAGGACGAGACTTCTGTCTTTGCATGCAAGTTGTAGATCAGGAGAAGTTCGTCTCTGCTGTGCGGGATGGAATACCCGGAGGAGTCCCTCATTTCCCATTCTGTAGAATGTTCCTTGATCTTTTCGCTTTTCAGGCCTATTCCCGCCCGGATGGTATGCCGCCAGACGGCAGTCTGCAGGTTAAGCGAGGTTGACATTACGCGCGCAGTGAGGTAGTTGCGTGCGTGTTCAAGGCAGGAACCGACCCCCAACTGTTCCTGTCCGACGGCCGAGTTGAGCCAGTATTCGCCCCGGATGTCGTAGGCTTCCTGCTCTTTTGTGGAGTAGGCTGACGACAGCCATTGCAGGGCTGACGAGGAATTGAACCTGTATGTGATGCCGAGGGAACTGAAATAAGTCCGGAAGATGTCTTTTTCCTGTCCGTCAAAATAGACCTTGAAAGACATTGGGGAGTCCATGGTGCCGAAGGTCGTTTCCCTGTCGTGGGGTTTGAAATTGTATTTGTTGTCGGATATGTTTCCGATGAAATCAAACGTCCAGTGTTTGGTCGGAGACCATGAGGTGTAGTTCTGGTAATCGAGGAATCTCGGGTTGTATTCTCCATCGGTATCGGTGGTGCCCATCAAGTGTTTGGTGCTTTTGTAGCGCAGCCCGTTCATCATGGAGAAGCTCCTGTTGCCGAAGCCCACATAAGCATCGCCCCCCATGAGGCTGCCGGCAAGTGACGCCTCGAAATGTTCCGGCTTCTTGTATGTGATGTCAAGGACGGACGACATCTTGTCGCCGTAGCGCGCGGGAAATCCCCCTGCGGAGAAATCAATGTCGGCAACCATGTTGCTGTTGATGATGGAAAGCCCTTCCTGCTGACCCGAGCGTACAAGCATGGGGCGGAAGACTTCTATGCCGTTAAGATATACGCAGTTCTCGTCGAAGCTGCCTCCGCGCACATTGTACTGTGAGGAGAGCTCGTTGTGCGTGCTTACTCCCATTTGCGTGGCGATAATCTCTTCGACCCCGTTGCCGGTCGTAGAGGGCATCTGCTTCGTGTATTTCGCCTTGATCCGCTGTACAAGGTCAGTCTGTTTCCTCATTGCCGTAATGCCGGCTTCTCCCAGCATGATTGACTTTGAGGATATCTTCATGTCAAAACGCATGGAGTCTGTCTGCGGTGCGTAGATTTTGAATTTGCGGGTACGGTAGCCCACTTTCATGCAGGTGATGAAAATGGAGTCCGCCCGTGTGCATGACAGACGGTATTTCCCCTCCGCTCCAGACACGGTGAATGCCCCCTGCTTCTCGATAATTATCGATGCGAATTCAACAGGGGAGTCGTATTCGTCGACCACTTTGCCGAACAATTGCAACTTGTCTTGCGAAAAGGAGTTGACGCTTATGAAAAGGGCGGTGACAAAGAAAGGAAGAAATCTATTCATCGAGCAGGTCGGGTCTGAGTTCTTGTGTTCGTTTCAGGGCCTGGGCAAATTCCCATTCCCTGATTTTGGCTTCGTTGCCGGAAAGCAGGATTTCGGGGACTTTCCATCCCTTGTAGTCAGACGGCCGGGTGTAGATGGGTGCGGCCAGAAGATTGTCCTGAAAGGAGTCGGACAAGGCACTCTGGTCGTCACTGATGACTCCGGGCACTATGCGCACAACGGCATCGGTGATGACTGCGGCCGCAAGTTCCCCGCCGGTCAATACGTAGTCGCCGATACTGATTTCCCTTGTTATGAGGTGCTCCCTGATGCGGTAGTCTATGCCTTTGTAGTGGCCGCACAGTATTATTATATTTTCCTTCAGTGACAGGGCATTGGCTGTCTGCTGGTTGAAGGGTTCGCCGTCGGGTGTCGTGAAGATAATCTCATCGTAGTGCCGTTGTGCCGTCAGTGCGGAAATGCAGTCGTCAATCGGCTGGCACTGCATCACCATTCCCGCAAATCCCCCAAACGGATAGTCATCCACCCTCCTGTGCTTGTCTTTTGTGTAGTCCCTGAGATTGTGTATGTGTATTTCCGCCAGTTTCTTTGACTGTGCCCTGCCGAGAATGGATTGCGTGGTAAAGGGCAGCAGCATTTCCGGCAAAACGGTGATGATGTCAATCCGCATTTGTGATAGTGCTTGTCAGTGAATTGTACCTGTTGTT
>CAVHBF010000149.1:0-736 GCA_963634195.1 Bacteroides thetaiotaomicron
TTCGTTGGTATTAAACGGATTCTTGACAGACAGCGCGGATTGTAGAAAATCGTTCATATCTTATTGCAGAAATCTTTCTATACTAAATCTGATTATGCTTCACAAACACATATGTGAATTTCTTGAAGTTAAAGTGGCAATAATTATAAGGGGCGATCACAGGTGCGTTATTAGAAGAAATATGAGAAACTATCTTCGACACCTTTATCCCACGATTTTTTATATATAACATTGGGGCGCAGGCAGTCAGCAACCCTAGCCCATTACCATAGTCCGGATAAACGCCACCCAAAGCATTTTGCCATATATTATCCCCAATCCTATACATCACAAATCCGACATGTTTGCCGCCATAATAGAATTGAAAAAAAGAGTCAGCGCCATTCTCAAAAGAGGACTTCACCCAATTACTATACCTTTTACAACTATCTTCAACTCCAAAATGAGGATCAACGGCAATACGATCCGACACAAACATCCGTGGAGTTATTTTCTCAACAATCGACTCAAGATCTTCATCTTGCTCAACATCAACAAAAGACACTCTATCAATTAAACGTTTAATTAACGGCATCTCAAAATTAAAGTCTTGATACTTCAATTCGGTTTCAATCTGATTCTCAACAAACTGATACCCGTTCTCATTCAACAGCAATGTCGCACCAATATTTCCTGGCGCAACTTTTACCACCAAATATTCATATCGCAAATCAAGTTCATCCAGCAATGTTTTATC
>CAVHBF010000149.1:746-4043 GCA_963634195.1 Bacteroides thetaiotaomicron
CGAAACTTCACAAGTTTTTTTGCCCAAGTTGGCAATTTCCCAAACGCAATCAATTATTTTCATTGTTATGACATATCTATTATTCGGGTCAATGTTCTTATCAAATCATACCCGTCCCAAGTAAGGGAAAAATTGGTAGTCTTGCCTATTGGGACGATACGGTCCAATCCTTGAAACCGATTCATACGAACGAAATCTTCAAGTGCTTCTTTCTCAAAACCGTAATACGCCAAAGTCTGATACTTGATATTCACCATAGGCGAAATGTCATCCAGCCCCTCTATAGTGTGCTCCGAGAAGTACCCGCAAGCACAGCGGAATTTCTCAATGTCCTTCGGGACCTCTGCCACATCTGCAAGTACGACCAAATTATCAGGCATCTGTTCAGCCTTTATGTCCATAAAAACAGACTGACGATAGAACGCCGTGAGCTTATCCACGCTCATCACCGCTTGCAACTGATAACGCTTCTCCGTGTATTCATACACAGCCTGCCAGAATCTTCGCTTGGCTTCAGCCAATTGTGAATCATTAAACCAAAATATGATATGAGGAGCGGAACAGGCATTTTGGTCAAACAGATATGTGTCATTATAAAAGTTTTCTGCAAGTCTTTTCAGTTCCTGTTCGTCTGCCGCCATGACGGCCTTAGGATTTATGGCAGCAATGGAATAACGGTCGGCGAAACAGACATCGAAACTTCTTGCAGGCAGCTCATTCTTACGGACGGCCGCGATTGTTGCATCTCCGCCCCAAATTACGCGCACATTGCAGACTGATGAGAAATATGCATTGGCATCGCTCGTGCGATCATAACGAACCAACACGATACGGCTGACAACCTCATCATAAGCACCGGACGCGAGAAGCGTCTGCAAGTGCTTGACTACCAAATCCACCTGTGGAAAGGCTTTACTGCTGACCCGTACGATGTTTGCATTGCCCGCAAGCAGACCGGCGACAAGCGTATATGCAAAATTGATGGGGACATTGGATGGTGCTATATGAAAAAGGATTCCCCTCCCAAGCCGCAAAGCACCGTCAATATATTGCTCTCTCAGTTTCAAGATGTTTGACTTCCTACAGAAGAAAGCAAATGTGACGACATCGGGATATGACCTGCAGGCGGCATCCTTCAGAACAGCACCTGAAAGAGCATTCAGGAACTCAACAACCCCATCCGAGAACGGAACATCCGGACGACAGGCTGAAAACTTCTCCCAATCGACAACCTCCGGGAAAAGCAAGGTATAATTAGAACTTGGCTGCATAAGTATCGCTACATCCTCGGATTTCCGCGTTTTTGATTCTTCCTTCTATCTTAAAGTATTTGCCCTTGAGGCCACATCGGCAGTCATCCTCTCCCAAAATCATCCCCTCGTCTTCTGTCAGAAGTATATGGCCCGGATAACTTTCAGGCAATACGCTCACAACCTCTATCAACCCCTTCTCACCCACATCACAAAGCGACCAGTCTTTAGGATTGCGGATCAGCACGTCACTGAAACAGGACGAATGCAGATGCCCATATTCACACTCCATGTACACGCATCCGGTCTGCTCCACCATGCCATAATAATCATGTACGTTCTCCGGCCGAATGCCGCAGACATCATTCAAGCATTGTTTATACTCCTGCGGAGAGACCTTTTCTGAGACAAGTTTCTTCCACCCGCCACCGTGGATCAGCACACCTTTCGAGAGATCGGGATGATACCCTGTCTCCAGCAATTTCTTATAGAAATGCTGCCATACCATAAATGTGAAACCGAAAAGGAAGATGCTTGAGTCAAGTATAATCATCGGCACACGCTTGGTACCGATGAAATGACTAACAATCTTTGTCAGGCATTTCTGCTGGGCGGAACCTGTGACTCGATCCAGATAGATATGGGACACCTGCTGGCCGGTAGTGCCACTTGAAGTCATTGTCTTCACCACCTCTTCTCTCGGGCAGCTTCTCAATTCAAATTCTTTGAACAAGCGAACAGGAAGAAACGGCAATCCCTCATAGTCCGGAAGATTATTTATGTCCAAACCGCGAGCATCCATCATTCTGCGATAGGACTCGCAATTCTCATAATGCCTGCGGGTAAGCTCATGCAGACGTTCGTTGAGCAGTTTGTGTTTCTCCTCCCGGCTGAGTGAGTAGGGCCGTTTCTCCAGGATTTCGTCAATATTCATATTTGTCATGACAATTTCTGCAATTGAGGATAGTCGATTTTGCCGTTCGCCTTCACTGGAATTGCAGCAATCCTTTTCACCTGGAAAGCCCGAGGATTTAGACCGGTCTTCTCAGCGAGCATAGTCTTTATCTTGTCCTCATTGCCACCTTCGGTCACAAAGATGGTGATCAGATCATCAACGCCGACACAAGCGCAATCAGTCGTGATGGATTTGACCAACTGCTCCGTTGCATCTAGATTGCAGCGGTTTCCCCACACCTTTACGAACCTCTTTAGACGTCCGGTGATATAATAGTAACCGTCAGCATCTCTCCTGGCAACGTCACCCGTATGCAAAATGCCGTTGTTCTCATCGCCTTTCGATAAATCAGCACGACTTTCAGCATATCCGAGACTCACATTCGGACCCTCATACACAAGTTCCCCATCCACATCCGACACTTCAATTGAATTTCCACCAGCATCAACCAGCGAGAATCTACCTCCAGGAACAGCAATGCCGATACTTGCATATTTTTCAAGGGCACGCTCCTCCGGAAGATAACTCATTCTAGCGGTAGCCTCCGTCTGACCGTACATCACGAAAAAACGCTTGCCGTTGTTCCGCGCAAATTCAATATACTCCCTGGCAATCTCCTTGTTGAGCTTCCCACCGGCCTGCGTCATAGTTTTAAGGTACGGCAGATCCATACGGAAGAAACGAATACGCTTCAACATCTCGTATGTATAGGGAACACCCGCAATGGAAGTAGCTTTCTGTTCTTTGAGGAAATCCCAAAATTCACGTTGTATCACAGCCTTATCAGTGAGCAAAATAGCGGCACCTTTGATAAGATGACTGTTGATGACCGATATGCCATACGAGTAGTACATCGGAAGTGACGTAATAGGTCGTTCGTGTTCTGTAATATTCAGATACTTGGCGATGGATTCCGCGTTGCCGGCGAGATTTCTTTCTGAAAGCCGCACAAACTTGGGAGACCCCGTGCTTCCCGAGGTTGTTAGGCACAGGAGCAATTCGGGATTGATGAGCCTGTCGGGGATAGGCTCATCATAAACCATCTGTCGGAGCAGATAATTCCGGCAAGAAAAAATCGTCTCACCGCCAAAC
>CAVHBF010000150.1:0-4000 GCA_963634195.1 Bacteroides thetaiotaomicron
CCTCCTCAAACATGTTTTCACGCATCGGTTGGCGATAAATAGTAGTTTTGTGCATATCCTTGCTGATTTATGCAGTAAAGGTACTACTTTTTAGTCGAATAACAAAGTAAAACGTTTATATTCAGATAATTAATTTATAGAACGCCCCTGAACATAATAAGAATCCCCGTTGCCATGATTAAGCCGTATGTAAATCGGCACAAAACCAGCGATACGAGCGGCAGGCAGTATTCCGGCATTCAGCAAAGAAGACTTTCCTATGCCAGAACGTCCATAGAGAACTGTGTCATCATAGCCCAACACGCATTGAGACAACTTGCGTATGTCCTCGTCGCGGCCATACAGGATTTCTCCCTCACAGTAGGTGTCAAGACCTTTCCATGGATTTCTTTCATCAAGATTCATAGCCATTAATTCCGGTTAATCGTGTGTATAATTTTATCTGCGACTTCTCTAATGTCATTCACAGATGTATACTCAATTATATGATGTTGCAGAATCGCTTCCGGTATTGAAGATTTTCTTAAATCAACGCCTTTTTCAGAAACAGGAATAATATAAGTCCGCCCTAAACTTATTGCAACTTTCATTGCCGTTTCCCATTCCTGCCGATATACATGAGGGTCATTTTTTTCCCTTTCAATATTTTGTGATAAAATCGGAACAAAATATTTTGCAGTTTGAATGCCCTTTGTTATTTCATCCATGAATTTATCCCCATAAGTTATGTCGTTGCGGTCATACCAGACACGTTTGCCACAATCCGTCAGACTCCTGTACAGCGCACTTGCTATCTCTTCGTCCGAACGTGAATAAGAAATAAAGACATCCACGTCTTTTTCCACCTTGTCAAACTTGGTTTCTTCATACACCTTTATCTTTTCCTCCAAACGACGCTTGATTTGCGAGACAAACTCCTCCGGTTTTTTTTGCATGAAGGTATGGCATCTCCTCAAAAACTTCTGCAATTCATCATTATCAGTATCGGAAGAATAACAAGAATTGTTCTTGCCATTTCCCTTTCGTCTCATGGAATACCAAATGAACCGAAAGAGCCAGTCGGCATAGCTGTTGCCCAAGACAAGCAAATATTTGTCTTTTATGGCGTTCACGAAATTGGAAGGACGATTGTTTGTATCTGCGACCCAAGACGCACAGAAGTCCAGCATATCTTCGTCTGTCAAAACAAATTTATGAGCACCGTCTCCTGCACGCCCCATCATATAGAAAACCGTCGGTTTACGCATATCTTCAACACCGGCAATATCATGTTTTGCCTGAGGATCATTGTCAAAACGAATCACTTTCAATTCCTCGCCCCATTTTTTCCTCATCTCATCTTCCACAAGAGTCGTAAAGGATGTAGTGATTACAAAAGGAAATTGCTTGATGCTCACGATGTCCCTCAAAAGACCAGAAGGAGGCATAGCCTCTTTGTTGTCACAAAGAGTGTCATAGACAATGTTGTAAATATTATCAGGAACATCCTTTATCTCATCTGAATCAAGGAATTTTTTATCACATACCAGTTCTGAAAAAGAAGAACAGGGCTCTGACAGCCCAAAATATTCAGAAAAACTGTCCAACAGCACCTGATGTGGATTGGCAAACGATTTTGAATCTCCTGCCATCAGAATCTCTGGACATATGACAGGAATGACATTACCCAGCACTATCTGATCTATCAGGCAATCCCAGGAGGCCTGATTTGGATCATTCGCCCTAACCTTAATGGTATTTTTCATTGTCAGAAGAGTTTTTTGGATGCAGATACATTTTCATAGACACCAATATCGTGTTATAATCATACTTGACAGAATCTCTCAGATTCTCGTTGGTGAGAAGTTTGTCGCAAGACACCACGCAGGCATGTGTCTTTTAAACATTCCGTAAGGCAGGGATACGGCTTTTGTCCTTGTCTCCCCGCAGCTTTGCTTCCAAGCCCTTATATCACAGCAGCAATTCCATATCAAGCACGTCTATCCAGCGGCCGAACTTGCGGCCGACCTGACTGAAATGCGAGACTTTACGGAATCCCATTCTGGTGTGGAAAGCCATACTCTCCGTGTTTTCCGCCGTGACACATGCAATGAGAGCGTGACAGTCAGGGATATCACGGCAAGCCCCGATGAGACGCCGCATCAACGCCGTACCAACTCCGCCGCCACGACAGTCCTTGTCAAGATAGATGGTCACTTCAAACGTGTGGCAATACGCAGAGCGCACCTTCCAGAGGTGGACGCAACAGTACCCGACCACCATATCGCCGGAGACTGCCACGAAATAGGGATAGACTCCGGAAATATCCACGATGCTATTCCGCATCGCAGCAGCAGCCAACGGAGCCGTTTCGAATGACACTGTCGTGTTGAGCACATAATAGTTGTATATCTCCGCTATTGCCTCCGCATCGTCAGGGGTGACGGGGCGTATGGCAATGTTTTCCATGTCGACAGTCATTACAGCGGTCTTTTGCATGTGTAGTCCGATGGAGTGAAAGCCCGTCACTTCACCAGTGCCCTTGCCTCTGCTGTCATGAACGGCTTGGCCTCGGCATAGGGTATAACGAACGAAACCATCCCCATGGCGTAGCAGCAAATCTCGTATTGCTGGTAGACGAAGCCCAGACCGTTGTCAGTAAGGTACGGGGCAAAGAGGGGAAGCGGTATCACGCCATCCTCAATGAAGAGGTTGTCGTTGAGCGTGCTGTCGGAAACGGAGATGTCGCCATTTGCGCAGAAATACTCCAGCACACCCTTACGCAGCAGAGGCTGCATCTCCATGACTCTGGTGGTGTCAACCGTATTGGACAGGACTTTGCCAGAGGGCTTGGCGATGTTGATCGTGCGTGCTCCAGCCGAGCCATGCGCTCCGCCGAGAAACATATAGGAGGTCGTAAGGTAACTCACGTACCTGTCGTTGTCGGCAACCTTGCGTATGCTCACGCTGTATTCCATGCCGTCAGCAAAAGGCATCCCGTCCTGCTGCATTTCAGCAGACTCGTTCTGCAGCCACACAAAGTTGGTTTTGCCGTAAAAGGAAAGCATGGCTTTGCCGTCAGTGAACGAACTGGCGTGTGCGGGCGAAACACCGGTATCGTGCGTCCCTGCCGAATCAGACAAACAGAGCCGCTGCAATTCATCAGCTATATAGCCCGCCACCGCCACGGAGAAAGAATCGCGGCCTGAGGGGAAATCCACCGCCAAACTGCAACACGACACGGAACCGTCATGGTTGGAATACTCCAGACTGTCTGTGGGAACAGGTGTGGGAGCCGATGCCACTTTGCCACCACAGCCTGCGAGGCAACAGACGGACGCGGCAACCGCAAGAGTCAAGTACAGAATCTTCATGATTTATGATAATTTACGGATTTTGCGGACAGGGTCACCAGTCATCATCGGCAGACTTCTTGGGCAACAGCTGCGGTCTGGGCTTCTCGCCGAAATGGGTGTTGAGATAGTTGATATAGTCGCGGCACGAAGTGAGGCACTTGGCGTTGGCGTTGATAAAGGCACGGGAGAAACTGTCCTTGTGCTTACCCTTTGGGTTGACGGGATAGCACTCCGTCACGGGCAGGGACTTGTTGACAACGTCTTTCACCCAATCGGATGAGTCCAGTATGAACGACGGAATCACGGCGCAGAATCTCAGACGGTTGTCCTTGAACTGGAACGTCAGTTCCATCGGTATGGTGACGTGGGCTTCAGAACTTGTGGCGGAGAGCCCCACAAACCCATAGGCATCGCCAAGCCCCTGCAAATGCACGCAGGTCTTGACAACGTGTCTGTCAGGGTCACACTGTATGCTATCGCCGGAAACGGCAAAGGCCTTTTCAAGCCACGCCTTCGTGAGCTCCATCAGCGCAGACACGCTGAACGAGTCCGTGGCGTTGATGACATAGCGATGCTGTATCTCGCCTGCGCCGCTGAGTGGAAATTCGCGGTATACAGCCACGGCCCAGTCGTGCTCGTCCTTCTTGTTGTTGTCAGCAACATAC
>CAVHBF010000151.1:0-3964 GCA_963634195.1 Bacteroides thetaiotaomicron
TGCCGGCAGCTTCTATAGAGGAGAACACTTATCTCAGAAAGCAATCAGAAAGCAACCAGAAAGCAAGCACTCTGCTCCTTGCCATACCCGAAGTGCCCTTTTGGGCTTGGGTAGAGCTTGGCTAAGGCGAGGGAAAGAATTGGGATTTGATTTTTCCAATAGACAGACTATATGCAGGTACTACTTGCTCCCCTTCCGTCTGTTGCACTCCCTGCAAAGCATCTGGCAATTCTCGGCAACAGTCGTTCCGCCCTCGCACCAAGGCGTGATGTGGTCTGCCTCCATTTCCTCCAATTCAAAATGCTTGCCACAATGCGGACAAATGCCCTTTTGCCGTTCATAAGCCTCACGTTTCTGCTTCTTGTCGAAAGTGCGGAAGCTGAGGTCCCGCAAATCTCCGCTCAACACGTAGCGATAGATGCCTGCTTTCTTCATTATCTCGTCATCTTCCATCAGACGATGGATGTCCGATTCCAGTTTTTCTATATCATATACGTTGTTTCCAAACTCATCAAACATATCGCCCCAGTCAAGACCTTTCATCTCCTGGCGGTATTTGGGGAAGGTCGTTTTCACCCATGTAATGACTTGCATATAGTAAGCCCAAAGTTTGTTGGCGTTCGGGTCGTTCTGATGGATTGCCATATACTTGTCAATAGGCGCAGCATCTGAGATGCCGTCATGGCGCGCCGCCCATTTCAGCACGGTCTGCAGATAGGCCTGTTCTTCAAGTTTCCCGGTCATATAATCACTGCCGACTTTATAGGCGGCACAAGCATATTTGCTGAAATAACGGCGGGCATCCGTCACAAACGGCCCGACATACACAGCGTTTCTAAGCTCCTGGTCAAGCAGGCGTTGGCCGGCAATATTAATCACCCGGAACCAGTCGAGCTTTTCCATATCCGTACCTGTGCAAAAATATACGGTCAGCCGGTAATCAAGGAACGCCTGTTTCTCCTTCTCCGTAAGATTGTCAAAGTAGAGCACCGGGCGTCCAGTGTCCACGATGTTGAAACCATGCAGATAGTATTCACAGATGGACAGCGTACGTTGCTGGCCGTCTATCATTTCGTAGTTTCCGTCTTCGCCCACGCTCCAATACATGATGTTGAGAGGGTATCCTTTCAGGATGGTCTCTATCACGGCCTGCTGTTGCTGCAGATTATAACGGAACTCGCGCTGATAAGGTGGACGGATGTTCAACTTGCCATGATAGCCATAGACACCATTGTTCGGGTCATTGGTGTAACCTGCTATGAGGTCACGAACTGCGATTGATACTGCTTTTATATCCATAACTGCTATTTTCTTTTTCTGATAAATATTCGAGCATAAGTATTTTTGCCATTAATCAATGGCCGGGCATCCTTATCCCCCTTAAATGGAATGCCAACAATGTCAGCATTATAACCGGCCGACGCGCTCATACCTAATATGTCAAACTGGTCGGGATTATACTTATCAATAAATGTGATAGGCACTCCCATAACACCTTCATAGTCACATGGGATGTCTGCCGTTTTGCTGACGTTGACAGCATCGTAATTATCATAAGTAGGATATTCGTCAGGCGAATAAGTCTTGTATAGGATCAGGTCTTCGTGACGCTCTTTATAGTCAAGATTGGTAAACCAAGTAACACCTGAGACCCTAATCATTCCTTTCCTATGGTCTCCAGCCGTAGCTACATCCTCGTAAGCAGAGATAAAATGGCCAGCGTTACCTTTAAATCCAAACCCCAACCACATTTTATTGTCTCTGATCAAGGGAAATATCTCCTTATAAGACAAAGCATTTTGATGCCCTATTATCAAGAATTTCTTGTTATGTTCCATTAATTGAGCTACATACTCACGAAACAAGGAGAAAGGTGGATTGGTAACCACTATATCGGCCTCTTTCAAAAGTTCAATACACTCCTTACTTCTGAAATCCCCGTCACCTTTCAATGGCCTTACCCCTATCTCTTCTGCATCTGGGATATGGTTGCCGTTCTTGTCGCCTTCGTAAACGAGATATACGGCCTGTTCACTCTTGTTCATGCTGAACAAGTCCATGTCCTGGTTCTTGTAACAGGTCGTGATGAGTCTCTTCAAACCAAGAAACTCAAAGTTGTAGGCGAAATAGGTAAAGAAGTTACTCACTCGCGGGTCATCGCAATTACACAACACCGTCTTGCCACGAAAATGCCCGCGGTAATGACGAAGCTCATTGTTGATGTCTTCCAACTGTGTGTAAAATTCATCTTTCTTTGCTGCCTTAGCTTTATCGATAGTTCTTTTTTCCATAACGCCCGATTGTCAGTTATACGATACAACACGCATACAACTATCAATCGCGCCAAGACGCAAAAAGGGCGTGATGCTCTTATTGCGTTCAGCTATGAGGCAGCCTCGGATGGAAACCTCAACCCATCAAATAAGAAGAATGCACCACGCCTATTGCGCAGATGCATTGCTAATATATGATGGATCAGGACATTCCATACCGAACGCCTTGTCACAATTATTCCTTGTTACGTCATTTCCAATAAGTTTCCGAGGCTTTTGGCTGAACGCGAAATAACAGCGAATGCTTTGTTTACCAACGATGTCTTGGAGATGGCATGCGCCAAATCCATCGGCAAAGGTACGAATAATATTCGATATGAGCGTGTTTTCCATCGAAAAAGTTTACGAAAGCGTATGGAAAGGCTTGCACATCCCAAATAATAACCGTAAATTTGCAGATGATTTTATATAAAAGACAGAGATAGATGGACATTAACACAAGAGAAGAACTGCGCGGACATTTCCGCGGACACCCCTACTACAAGCTGTGCTGTGCCGTACATGATGAAATCCGGTGCTGCGCTCCCGTCGTCCTCTCCAAGGAGCAGTTGTTTGCCGATGCGGCCACGACGTTGGACAGGCTGCTGGCGGTATTGCCGAAGGAGGTGGGAACGCCGTGTCCGGAGCGGTGCAGGGAGCTGTGCGAACGCCTGTGGGATGACACACAGGAGAGGTACCGCAGCCGAGACGGCAATGCGTCGATGGACACCATACAGGCCGAGGTGGCCATGCTGCACTATGCCTTGGTGATGAGCCTTTGCTCTGTAGACAAAGCGCACGAACGCCCCGCGTTGGAGTGGTGCGTCAGCTTGCTCCACAATCGTGTGCAAGGATTTTGGGGGGAGCACCAAGAAAATGGTATTGACACGATTTTGGATAGAGCCTACAGACACTATGAAAAGGATATGCAGGCGTGGATGGCGGACTATTTCAGCTCCAGCGACAGTCTGACGGAGGAAATCGGGCGCGTCGCAGAGGGCAGACCGGACGGTGCGGAGGAGGATACTGCCTGCGGTGCGGACATTCCACAGGACTGCAAGGAAGCCGTGACAAAAGTATTCCAACGTGAGTTTCATCTGAAAAACGGCGGTGTGCGATTCTCAGTGCAACAGATGAGGAAGGCTGCCAAAGTCATCAACCCGTCCAGCAACGTGGAGGTGGCTCTGCTGATGGCCGTGGCCAAAGAGGTGGGTGCGGTATACTCCGGCAGCACCTGTACCGACTTTGTGCGTGCGCTGATAGGGCTGGGCATCCTCAAGTATTCGGACAAGAAAGACATTGAGAACCGGGCAACAGCCATGTCGGGTAAGATAAATGGACGCAAAAGAAACAAAGATAAACCTAAAAAAGCACTTAAAGACTACCACAAAAACTGGGAGATTGATAAAGATAGAAAGATTGGAGAGAAGATTTTCGAGGCGATGACCTCGGTGTAAGGCGGCAGTTGCCGCTTTTTTTTTGTCCATGTGGATTGGTATTTTGGATTGGTAGGGATTGGTAAGGATTGGTAGGGATTGGTAACCCACTTTTCCACTGCCTTTTCCGGCATTTTCACTTTGCTGCCTTTTATAACGGGCGTAACTTTGCCCCAGCCTTCCGGGATGAACATAGCCCGGGGCAAAGTAGTATAT
>CAVHBF010000152.1:0-3956 GCA_963634195.1 Bacteroides thetaiotaomicron
ATCCCGACGCATTGGTACAACATCCAGGCCGATATGCCCAACAAGCCCCTGCCAATGCTCAACCCCGCAACAAAGAAACCGGTAAAGGCGGAAGATCTCTACCCCGTATTCGCCGAAGAACTGTGCAGACAAGAACTCAACACGGTAGATCCCTGGATACTCATTCCAGAGCCAGTAAGGGACATGTACAAGTTCTACCGCTCCACCCCGCTGGTGAGAGCCTACGGTCTGGAACAGGCACTGGGAACGCCTGCCCACATCTATTTCAAGAACGAGAGCGTCAGTCCTGTGGGAAGCCACAAACTCAATTCGGCTATCGCACAGGCATACTACTGCAAGGAACAGGGCATCACAAACGTGACTACCGAAACGGGTGCCGGCCAGTGGGGCGCGGCACTCTCCTATGCCGCCAGCGTGTTCGGGCTGAACTGTACCGTCTTCCAGGTAAAGATATCATACCTGCAAAAGCCCTACCGCCGCAGCATCATGGAGACCTATGGGGCTGAAGTCCACCCCTCGCCATCGGACGTGACCAAGGTAGGGCGTGCCGTACTGGCCAAAGACCCCGACAACAGAGGGTCGCTCGGCACTGCCATATCAGAGGCTCTCGAGCGCGCCATGGAAACCCCCAATTGCCGCTACGTACTTGGGTCGGTGCTCAACCATGTGTCGCTGCATCAGACCGTGATAGGTCTGGAAGCGGAGAAACAGATGGAGAAAGCCGGCGAATACCCCGACATCGTGATTGCCTGTTTCGGAGGCGGCAGCAACTTCGGCGGATGTGCCTTCCCGTTCATGCGCCACAACTTCCTTGACGGGAAAAAGACACGCTTCATAGCCGCCGAACCCACATGCGCCCCGAAACTCACGCGCGGCGTGTTCCAGTACGATTTCGGCGATCTGGCGGGCACCACCCCGCTCATACCGATGTACACTCTCGGCCACAACTTCATGCCGGCCAGCATACACGCTGGCGGATTGAGATTCCATGGAGCAGGAGCCATCGTCAGCCAGCTCATCAAAGACCACTTCATGGAGGCTGTGGACATCGCCCAGACGGAAACGTTCCGTGCAGCCACGCTGTTTGCCAAGGCAGAAGGCATCATACCCGCACCGGAGAGCAGCCACGCCATAGCCGCAGCCATACGCGAGGCCGACAAGTGCAAGGAAACCGGCGAGGAAAAAGTGATACTCTTCAATCTCTCGGGGCACGGGCTGATAGACATGACCGCCTATGACCAGTATCACGACGGGCAACTGCAAGACTACGACGTGAGCGATCGGGAGATATCAGAATTCACGTCTTCTCTTGAACATATCATTTAATCCCCAGAGGGCATTTCCCGGGATGTGGCAGCATCCCCTTTTCCCGTGCGGAACAGCTTGGAAACAAGCCGCTCCGCACTTTTTTGTACACCAACGTATCCTCCCCAACCAAAAAGGAGTGCTGCAATCATGGTTTTATGGCTTTTCTTGACTACCTTTGCAAGCGAAGACAATTTTCAAAACACGACATATTCATGAAATCTTTTTCTTACCTCTTCCGCGGACTGCTACTCGCCGTTGCGGGAACAGCCGCCGTTTCCGTCATGGCGGACGACAAGTATTTCCTGCCACGCGAGCTGATACAGGTGAGCGATGACAACGTGCAGATGACCCACGACCAGACTTCCGCAAGCGTCACCGTACAGGCAAAGTCTGCCTACGATTTTTACTGCCGCAGCCCGTGGCTCGAGGCCACACAGGACGGCAACATCATCAAAATCACCGCTACGGAGAACTCTCTCTTCGTGCCGCGTACGGCAAAGATTATCCTCACTACCCGCAAGGAAAACGTGTCGCGTGTGATAAGCGTGACACAAAAGCCCGAGCCGGGGCACGACAAGCACTTCGCGCTGCCCACCCAAGGCAATATCTACCCCATGACCGACATGGATCTCGGCAAGGCGACCCATGACTCCTACATCAGTGCCGTGCTCAAGAACAGGGCGGTAGAAAGCACGCAGGCAAGAATCAAGAACAATACCTATGAGACGAGCGTTGGCACTCATGCGCCCTCCACTTTCAGGATACAGCTCAACGGTGCCATGCGCTTTGTGACCGACCTCGGTATTGACGATGAAATTCTGAAAAAGGATGTCGGCAGCCACGGCAACGCCACATACAAATTCCTGCTTGACGGCAAGGAAGCTGCCAGCGGGCGCATCACCATTACAGACCACGATGCCGTCCACATTGACATTGACACGCACGGGGCCAAGATTCTCGAGATTGTCTTCGATTCCAATGGCTCCAACTGGGGAGACCACATTGACATGGGCAACCCCTATTTTGAACTATCGGCAGACAAGCCCGTGCTCGTGGACTAATCGTTCCCGGGCAGTCCAACCATATCTGTGGCGCATTCACGATCCATAAAGACACGCATCACTACAGCTACGGCACTGTTCCCCCTGTCCATAGCCGCAGCTGGCGGTCTGTGGTATGCCGACACGGATTTTTCCCTTGAGTCTTTTCTGGCACTGATCATGCTGCTCGCAGGCACCGTTGCCCTGCGCGTGTTCAGCAATGCCGTGCAACTCATCAGAGTGCGCAGCTGGGCGGTAGCTTCGCTCTTCATCATCACAGAAGCACTCTGCTCCCACATCTATGGTTGGTCTCCGCTGAATATGGCGGGATGTCTGTTGCTGTTGGCATACACCATAAACCTACTGCTGTCGCACCTGTCTCCCAGACCGCAGACTCCCGTATTCGCCGCCACCGTTTCAGTCGCGCTACTCACCATGATCATGCCACAGCTGGCGTGGCTCATGCCTATATGCCTGCTGTCGTTGCTCACGCCCCTGCGCTCATTCACGCCGCGTGCATTGCTCGCCGTTGCGTTCGGACTGCTGCTACCCTATCTGGCGTTCTTCTGCTGGCACATATACCATGGCTCCGCAACCACTGCGCTGCAGGACGCGGATGCCGCACTCCGTGACTATGCCGTGCCGCAGCTGTCGGACATAGTCGCCGTTGAAACCAGCACCGGGAATTTCACCGCAAACCTGTCAACACCACACCTCCACCGGCTGTGCATGTGCCTGTTCGGCCTCGTTGGTATTGTCCATTTTCTACACACGCGCTACAGCGACAAAGTACGCACGCGCATCTACTACACAACCATTATACTGCACTGGCCTGCAATCACGCTGCTGCAGTTCTTCACAACCGGTCACGACTCATTGCTGGCGGTCATGGCAACACTCTACAACAGCGTCCTGCTGGCGCACTATTTCGTCTTCGCCAAAGGGTGGATAGCCAACACCTTGTTCTGGCTCTTCGTACTGCTATGCTGCTTGACATTGCCGGTTTGCTGATTGACTATGGCTACATAGGCATGGGCGTGGCGGCTTTTCTGGCAGGTAGCGTTATTCCGTTCAGTTCCGAAGCCATATTGACCGCCCTCTATGCCGGCGGTCTGAATCTTTGGACACTGGTGCTGGCCAGCACCGTAGGCAATGTGCTCGGAGGGATGTTCAACTACCTCATAGGCCGTCTGTGCAATGAAGAGTGGGTATACCGCCTGTTCCGTATCAAGCAGGAAAAGCTCGCCGCCACCAAGGAAAAGGTGCGCCGCTACGGGGCCTGGACAGGACTGTTCTCAAGCGTACCAGTAGTAGGCGATGCCATAACCCTTGCCCTCGGCATCCTGCGCGTGGACTTCGCCAAGTCGGTAATGGCCATGGTTATAGGCAAGACCCTGCGCTACGTGGCACTCGCACTCATACTCGATGCCCTGTAAGTCAGGCGGACTGTCCGCTCTCCCGTTAGCCTTATTTAACACAAAAACAGATTCCTCCATGCACAATATCTGTATTTTTGCACATGTAAAAACCTAAAATCTCATTTATTATGAAACTTACATCCATCAGTTCTGGTGTCAAGCAGGCCGCGATCATTGCCATAGGCATCGT
>CAVHBF010000153.1:0-3948 GCA_963634195.1 Bacteroides thetaiotaomicron
ACTTGCCACGGTTCGCTGTCCTCTTTGTGCGGCGCGGTGCCCGGTGACGCGGCCAGATAGTCGAATATGCCGAGTACGGCCACGGGCTTCTTGTAGCCTCTGGTTTCAAGGAAGTCTTGCATTGCCTCGTTGTGTACGATCAGCACGTCTGTATGGTTGAGGCGGCACACCTCCTGCCGTTCGGTGAGCTTCCTGCGGCGGCAGCATCCGAGGTCGTGTATGAGGGTTATCACCTTGCCGCCCCTCAGGTGGCACAGGCGGCACGCCAGTGAGTAGTGTTTCTTGAAAGGATATTGCATGAGCAGCACGTCGCCGCGCCTCACCCTTGCCGCCAGCAGCAGCACGCTCAGCAGTTTGACGAAAAACCGCACTGCGCTGTTGCGCGAAGTGCAGCCTACGGCAATGTTGCGGAAGCCGTTGTGCTCCATGAGGACATCTATGTCTTCCTTGGCTTTGTTGCCTGACGGTATGTGGAGGTAGAGTCTTCTCATTTGCAGCCTGTCTTTTCCTGTCATGTTATCTGCAGGCCGAGCACCTGCTCTATCACTGGAGCCATGTCGTAGTATCTGTACTGCGCCAGACGGCCGCCGAAAATCACTCCGCTCTCTGCTTTCGCCATCTCCCGGTACTGTTCTGCCAGTAGGTTGTTCCTGTCGTCGTTGACCGGATAGTATGGCTCTGTTTCCGGGGTGTATTCCGCGGGATATTCCTCGCTGATTACCGTCTTGGGGTTGGCGTAGACATCCTGCCCGAAAGCCTCGAAGTGCTTGTGCTCTATGATGCGCGTGTAGGGCTTTTCGTGGCTTGTGTAGTTCACCACGGCGTTGCCCTGGTAGTTGGGGGTGTCAAGAGTGCGTGTTCTGAACGAGACGGTGCGCCAGTCAAGCCGTCCGAGCGAATAGCCGAAATACCGGTCGAGGGGACCCGTATAGACGAGTTTGTCCGCAAAATTCCGCCAGTCCCTGTATGCGGAAAGGAAGAAGTCGGTGCCGGTGCGTGTGTCCGTGCCCTTGAGCAGCCCCTCAATGAGCCGGTTGTAGCCGCCGGAGGGTATGCCCTGGTAGCGGTCGTTGAAGTAGTTGTTGTCGTAGACCATGCGCACGGGCAGCCGTCTGATTATGAATGCTGGCAGCTCCGTGCATTTGCGCCCCCACTGCTTCTCGGTATACTCCTTGACGAGGGTCTCGTAGATGTCTTTTCCCACCAGCACGAGGGCTTGCTCCTCAAGGTTGCGCGGTTCGCGCCCCTGCAGTGCCGCCAGGGCTTCACGTCTTTGTTCCTCTATCTTGCGGCAGGCCTCGTCCGGGGTGACCGTGCCCCACATCTGGTGGAATGTGTTCATGTTGAACGGCAGGTTGTAGAGCTTGCCCCGGCAGCTGGCCACGGGACTGTTGGTATACCTGTTGAACTCCGCGAAACTGTTGACGAAATCCCAGACTTCTCTGTTGTTGGTGTGGAATATGTGTGCCCCGTATTTGTGGACGTTGATGCCGCAGGTGTTTTCACAGTACACGTTGCCGCCAAGGTGCTGACGGCGCTCGATGACGAGGCATCGCCTCCCCGCGCTTCCGGCTCTGTAGGCGAATGTCGCGCCGAACAGTCCCGAGCCTACTATCAGGTAGTCGTATCTCTCCATTGCGGGGGATGGCTATTTGTCGGCGCGCTTGCGCTGCGTGTGGTCCAGGATGATCTTGCGCATTCGCATGCTCTTGGGTGTCACCTCCACGTACTCGTCCTCCTTGATGTATTCCAGGGCTTCCTCCAGACTGAATTCCGTGGCGGGGATGATGTGGGCTTTCTCGTCGGTGCCGCTGGCGCGCACGTTGGTGAGCTGCTTGGCCTTGGTCACATTGACCACGAGGTCAATTTCGTGTACGTGTTCGCCCACCACCTGCCCGGCGTAGACTTCGTCCTGCGGGTGTATGAAGAATTTGCCCCGGTCCTGTAGCTTGTCGAGGGCATAGGCGAATGCCGTGCCGCTTTCCATGGCCACGAGCGAACCGTTGACCCTTCGGGTGATATCGCCCTTGTAGGGCTGGTAGCCCTTGTAGCGGTGTGCCATGATGGCTTCGCCCTGCGAGGCTGTCAGCACGTTGGTGCGCAGGCCTATGATACCTCTCGACGGGATGTCGAACACTATGTTCACGCGCTCGCCCTGGCTCTCCATCGAGGTCATCTCGCCTTTGCGCCGCGTGATCATGTCTATCATCTTGCTTGAGAACTCTTCGGGCACGTTGATGGTGAGTTCCTCTATGGGTTCGCACTTCTCCCCGTCTATTTCCTTGTATATCACCTGCGGCTGCCCCACCTGCAGTTCGTAGCCCTCGCGGCGCATGGTCTCGATGAGCACCGACAGGTGCAGCACCCCGCGCCCCGACACTATCCAGCTGTCAAACGAGTCTGTGTTCTGCACCTTGAGGGCAAGGTTCTTCTGCAGCTCCCTGTGCAGGCGTTCGTCAATCTGGCGGCTGGTGCAGTACTTGCCCTCCTTGCCGAAGAACGGCGAGTTGTTTATGGTGAAGAGCATGCTCATGGTCGGCTCGTCGATCTTGATGGGCGGGAGCGGCTCGGGATTTTCAAAGTCGCAGATGGTGTCGCCTATCTCGAAGTTCTCCAGCCCTATGATGGAGCAGATGTCGCCGCAGCCTACCTCGTCGGTCTTGTGGTGCCCCATGCCCTCAAAGGTGTGGAGTTCCTTGATGCGGGTCTTCTCCATGCTGCCGTCGCGGTGTGCCACGGTGATGTTCATGCCCTCCTTGAGTGTGCCTCGGTTCACCCTGCCTACGGCTATGCGCCCGGTGTAGTTGGAGTAGTCGAGCGACGTTATGAGCATCTGGGGCGTTCCCTCGCGCTTTTCGGGCGCGGGTATCACTTCCACTATCTTGTCGAGCAGGTATGTTATGCTGTTGGTGGGGGTGTTGTAGTCCGGTCCCATCCATCCGTTTTTGGCAGACCCGTAGACTACCGGGAAGTCCAGCTGGTCTTCTGATGCCCCGAGGCTGAACATGAGGTCAAACACCATTTCGTACACCTCCTCCGGACGGCAGTTGGGCTTGTCTACCTTGTTGACCACCACTATGGGCTTGAGCCCTATCTGCAGGGCTTTTTCAAGCACGAAACGGGTCTGCGGCATGGGTCCCTCAAACGCGTCCACAAGCAGTATGCAGCCGTCGGCCATGTTGAGCACGCGCTCCACCTCCCCGCCGAAGTCCGAGTGTCCCGGAGTGTCTATTATGTTTATCTTGGTGCCGTTGTAGGTGATGCTCACGTTCTTCGACAGTATGGTTATCCCACGCTCGCGCTCGAGGTCGTTGTTGTCAAGCATGAGGTCGCCGGTCTGCTGGTTGTCCCTGAACAGGTGTCCCGCCAGGAGCATCTTGTCTACCAGTGTTGTCTTGCCGTGGTCTACGTGCGCAATGATTGCGATGTTGCGAATGTCCGTCATAACCGTCTGTGTGTCTTTTGCATTGGGGTGCAAAGTTAATCATTATTGTGCAATTACGCGTTTGCCGTCTGCGTATAAAATGCCGCCCTTTGGCGAAAAGACACAGCCTGCCTGTCGGTTTGATGCAAGACGGAAAGAGGAATCGCACCCCCTGCAGTGCAGGGAATGCGATTCCTCCATTGTCCGTAAAGTCTTTCGGGTTACTTGCGCAAGCCGAGTTTCTTTACGATGGCGCGGTAGCGGGTGATGTCCTTTGCCTTCAGGTAGTTCAGAAGGGCACGGCGCTTGCCCACCATCCGTGTCAAGGCCCTTTCGGTGCTATGATCTTTACGGTTGGCCTTCATGTGTTCCGTCAAGTGGGAAATACGGAAAGAAAACAATGCCACCTGCGATTCCGGTGAACCGGTGTCAGTGTTGGACGCCCCGTACTGTCCAAAGATCTCCTTTTTCTTTTCAGGATCTAAATACATAGTGTTTTGTGTATATAATAATGTGTATAAATG
>CAVHBF010000154.1:0-3893 GCA_963634195.1 Bacteroides thetaiotaomicron
AATATGTATCACCATGTCCGCTTGGACGGC
This sequence comes from Bacteroides thetaiotaomicron, assembly GCA_963634195.1. Classification (GTDB taxonomy): domain Bacteria; phylum Bacteroidota; class Bacteroidia; order Bacteroidales; family Bacteroidaceae; genus UBA6382. The sequence goes on from CAVHBF010000154.1 coordinate 31, forward strand.
AGAGAAGCAAGTCAACAGTAATGAAGTTTTGCTCAAGAAGCACATCGAACTGACCAACATTGGGGTTCTTCGTGTGTTCTATCTGCTTGTAGCGGAAGTACTCCCTGCCATCTCTCAAATCATTCTCAACCTCAATCCAGAAAGTTTCACGGTGCTTGGTCAGCAATCGTTGATGCAGCTTCAACAATCTCCATACGGCGACATCTTCGATTATCCGTTTTTCTGCCTGTAGTTCAAGCAGTTCATCCAAATAGTTGACATTCAGAAATAACATCTGGCTGTTGGGAGGTGTGCACTGTACGGTATTCTGGTACGTCTTGAATCCTTCTTCGTTTACATAGCCATACTTCTCGACGATTTCTCTACCTGTCTTTAACTTGCTGATTTCCCAATCAGGAGTTTGAGTGAACAGTACATTCTTCTTGCTGCTTCGCTTGTCGCGGTAACTCTTGAGTTCAATACCCTTGTAGTCAGGGGTCTTATCGCTGTTCATACTGATGCCAAGGAACGACTCGATGGTTCTTCCGATGCCGGTGTCAGCAGTCACTTCCGATTCAAACCATTGATCCTTTACAGACCGGAAGCGTCCAAGCAACTCTTCTGACACAGAGTTTCCTTCTTCATTGATAGCCTTCAACACCTCCTGCATGTACGTGATAACAGGAGAATTGTAGCATTTCTCAATATCAATGCGAGTGATGTTGATGCTATACAAGGTCTCCTCCTGCCAGAACAGAACATGAACGTCATTCCCTTCCGTGTATGAACCCAGACCATAAATCCACATGCGCGAGTCACCCTTCTTTGTGTTTGGACGATAGAAAGATGCTTTTGTAAAGAATTGACCCGTCTCCGTAAGAACACAAGCCGTTTTAATTTGCTTATATTCTTGACCCTGAAGTTGGTCTTCATAGTTATGGACACCATTTTCAAGGAAATAGGCACGCATGGGAGCGGTTGAGTCGAGAATGCCCTTACCTAATCCGGTAGGGGTAATCTCAACTTGCGTGAACTTCACATTGTGGTTCACAAGAAACTTCAAATTCTTCTGCTCGAAGGTCGTGAACGGGCGCATGTTAACCATAAAGCACTCCTTTCTACTTAATGTGTTTCAACAATGTGTCAGCAATAGCCCTTGCCATCAGTGGAGGTACGGCATTGCCCACGAGTGTATATTGAGGTATCTCTTTCTGGCGGTTGTTGCCTCCGGTCTGGCGCTTCCCTTGAAACACAAACGAATCGTCAAAACTCTGGAGACGGGCCATCTCGCGAACAGTCATAGGACGATATGCGGAATAGTGTATGAAGTCATCAGGCATCGTGCACACTGTAGGGCTCTGTCCGACGGGGTCCAACACCACATAATTGCGCTTCTGGGACTCCAATCCCTTCTCCTTGAGTTCAGCCTTGGCCTCGTCATAATCACCATGTTTCGCAATGATTCTCAGCCGCTCACGGACCGTGTCGTTCTGCTGGCTTGCCTGATGATTGAACAATTCCATATGGAGATGTTTTTGCGGCTTATCCAATTCGCTCATATTCAACACATAGAATGGTTCTTCTTCAAATGTGAACCTGTGTCCGAGGCGACCACGCTTTGACCATTCAGAAAAAAGAAGTCCCACTTCATCAGGCTTACCTTGTACGGTTCTGCGAATCTTGGTGTTCTCAAACTTTGAAACCAACGTCGGTTTTTTATATGAAGTTACCGTCTCTCCGTTGCCAACCATATTCAAATCCCAAAGAGCTTCATACACATTCACCTTCTCCTTATCGGTAACAGTCGCCGGAATTGCATTGATGACATCCTGATCATTCCGGCATCCGATAAACACGACCCGCTCTCGGTTTTGAGGGACACCATAGTCAGAAGAAAGAAGAACCAGCGGCTCGTCAATATTGTAAAGACGAATCTCCTTCATCAACCCATTCAAGTGATTGAGAAGATCCTCATTATCTTTGAGTTGTTCTTGAATATACTCTATGCACTCATCAAATGTGAAAGTGAGTATTTCCAAAGACTTTTTCAGGACATTTGCCTCCTTGGAACAATCACCCATGTCCGCAACCTTGTCAATGGCATTCAAAGTCCTTTCAAGAATCCGCTCATCCGATATCGTCTCAATGATGGCATTATAGTCATCCATGAAAGTATCATTGTCAATGTGAGCGTTGGTTTTCAACTGAATGACCTGTTTACGGATGCTGTCTCGTTGCGACCTCATTTTCAGCAACAATAAACCATGGCGAACAGTGTTCACACTTTCATCACTCTTACTCACACTATATGGCAAGTTTTTAGTAACGTCTTTCAGCTGCTGGTCAAGATTGTTGAAAAAAATCTCATTCTGACGGTCCCGCTCATCGTCGGATGATTCCATACAGAGCCGTATGTACAGCGCATAGTATAATGGAAATGGCATTATAGGCTTCAGCGCATCTTCCAGAAAAGCATAGAGCAGATTCATCTTCGCATCATCAACGATTGACCTGATCTCACGAAGTATTCTCTCCTTGATCCGCCCTTCATCCTTGGTAAGAATGCCTTTTACATTCTCCATCACAAAGTACTTTGGACGTAACGCCTTGATAACCTTTAGATAATGATAAAACAGGTCATCTCGTTTATCAAGTTTCTTCCTGCGACCAGCAAGGCTGAACGACTGGCAGCTTGGACCTCCTGTCACTACATCAATCTCCTGATTTCCGATTTCTTTGAGCAGATTCGGCAGAAAAGAATCCTCCATAATGTCTTGGCAAATAAATTTTGTATCAAGACCAAGCATTTTATTATAGCGGGCCCGGTGCGTAAGCTCGCAGTTTTCATTTATGTCGCTTGCCAAGCGGAAATCATAGTATTTATCATCCGTATAGGCCTGCATGAAACCTTCGCTGAAGCCACCGGCTCCGGCAAACAAATCAAGATATGTAATACCTTGTCGCGTAGAAATGAACTCTTTCTTTTCAGACATGGTCACCTATTGCTGTTATAATCTGTAAATCCTCCATTACCGGTTCTGACACCCCGGTAACAAATGGATATCTTTTGCCATTAAGCATCGTACAAAGCATATAATGGTCAAAGTTAAGAATTTTTTAATCGGAAACTTATCCAGCGGCTATTCCTTCCACACTCTTTTTTTCAGCCAAAGAGAAAGAATCGGATCCGAGATTTCGTAGGTCATTGGCGCTGACATTGTTATCAAATCCTTCTCCGTCAAGGTCTTCTTGAGTCTGACGATGTTGGCGGCGGTGCCAAGGCGATAGGAACTCAACACGGAAGTCTTGGTGAAGCCGGAATGGATCCCGTCCGCCAAAAGGTGCAGAAAATTCATTTGGTAAGCGGAAAGCGATTCGGTCTGCTGGATGAAAAGCGGCTCACAGGCATCCAACAGACGGTCAATGCCGAATTCCACATCATCCACGGTCGCCGTCTTGCCGCTGCGAAGCCAGACGAACCAGGCCAGTTGCTGTACGTATGATGAATATCTGTCCGTCACATTGCAGATCCGGCCGGCAAGTTCTTCCGATATTTCCTTTCCTGTGGTCTCAAAACGCCCGCGGATATATTCAATCCAATCATTTTCACTGATCTTGCCAAGGTAGAACAAGTCTCCGAATCGGTAGAAAGGGTAGTTTTGCCTTTGGAACATGTTCTCCATCATGTGCTTCTTGCTTCCGTACAGGCAATACGACACGTGACTCTGCAGTTGCCATACGCCGCGCAGCTTTTTCTGGAACGTCAGCGAGTCTGGAAATTCGCCTATTTGTTGAAACTCATCCACACAGACCACAATCCGGCAGTCTTTCTGCGTGGCTATCCGTTCCGGAAGTTGCAGAATGTCCTCAACGGCGCTACCGCC
>CAVHBF010000155.1:0-552 GCA_963634195.1 Bacteroides thetaiotaomicron
GCATCGGATACAAGACTCCGCAATTACTGAAAAAAGGTTTTAGAACATCTATTGGAAGACTTCCCGCCGTATGCACAACCGGAGTATTCGTGCCGGGAACGACAACTGCCAGATTTTCTGCAACTTCACGTACAACGCTGTCCTTCACCGATACAATGTAAATATCTGCATCGGCAGGCAGTTCTCTCATGTCTGTAGTACACAGATGACCACCCTCTTCGGCTAATACTCTGAGGCTTCCCGCAAGGTGATTCCATATTGACGTGCGGTATCCTGCAAGCTTAAACGCTTTAGCAAGATGTAACGCAACATTTCCTGCACCAAGAATATTGATTTTCATGCCAAGTAGTCTTGTTCTGTATGCGTCAATGCTGTTTGTTGAATTTCAACAGGGCGATGTTCCACGGCAAAACCGCAATTTCTGTCCGTCCTTTCTCCGAAAGGTCAACCGTTTGCCTCTTTCTGGTAATCAGGTCAACGGCATCGTACTTTTTGGGCGATATGCTGAAGAAATCCAGCATATGCTTGGGTATGTGTACTTTGGTACAGACC
>CAVHBF010000155.1:601-3868 GCA_963634195.1 Bacteroides thetaiotaomicron
CTCATTGTCGCTGAAATTGCATACCGCGAGACAACATGCTTCATGGTTGGAACGGGCAAAAACAAACGTACGGTTCGCATCAAAATCAACGTTGTCATAGTTTGCGTACATCAAATCATAGAACTGTCCGTCAGAAAAGACGGGGTCATACAGTGCCGCATTAAGCAGTGCCTTGTACTCCCTGTACAAAGCCTTGCTTTCCGCCGACAAAGCAAGCATATTGAACTTGCCGTTGTTTCTCCACTGTTGAACGGTTTTGACTCTCCAATAATCAAAAATCGTTGTCCGTCCGTCTTGCCCGCTGAACCCTTCTTTGTCCATGCCTTTTTCACCGAACTCCTGCCCGGAATACAGCATGAAAGGGTTCGTGCCCATCAACACCGACACAGCCACGGCAGGAATTCCCTTCTTGGCATCACCTGCAAAGAAAGGGCTTGCTATTCGTTGCTCGTCATGATTCTCAAGAAAATAAAGCATGTGTGCCCTAATGTCATCCAGTTGTTGCCAACAATATGTGATGGACTGGGCTCCGCGCTCCATTCTTGTTACTGACTTCAACGTATCATACAGCCCCACCTTGTCATATAGGTAGTCAAAATGCCCCCTGTAGATAAAGTCGCGGTACAAAGACGGATTGTAAACCTCTCCTATGAATATCACGTGCGGGAACGTCTTCTTGATTTGCGGAACTGCCCACTGCCAAAATTCAACGGGGACCATCTCAGCCATGTCACAGCGAAAACCGTCAATATGCTTGCCCGCCCAAAATCGCAGGATATCAAGCATCTTGTACCACGTGTCGGGAATAGGGCTAAAGTGCTTTATATGACCGCCACAGTAGTCAACTCCATAATTTAGCTTTACTGTTTCATACCAGTCGCCCGTTTCCGGAAAAGCACAGAACAGGTCATTGCCCGTAGCCTTGGCAGGGAATTCCCTATATGGTTTGGTTTCCGTGCCTGTCATGTCAAATCGACAAGCTAAAGTCTGGCCCGGAATATAGTAGAAATTATTGTCAGGACTGAAAGACTGGGAGGTGTTGTCGTTCTCGCCGAGATCCATGACTCCTTCGGGTTTGGCATCGGAATGGTATTCCCTTGCCACATGATTCGGCACAAAATCTATAATGACTCTCAGTCCGGCTCTATGGGTTCTGTCTACCAACGAATCAAATTCGTCCATTCTCTTTGCCACATTCTGTGCCAGATCCGGATCTGTGTCATAATAGTCTTTTATGGCATAGGGAGAGCCGGCTCTGCCTTTCACCATTGCTCTGTGGTCACGCCTGATACCATAAGCTGTGTAGTCCGTCTGGGTGGAATGTTCTATGATGCCGGTGTACCAGATATGAGTGATACCGAGTTCCTTTATCTTCCTCAAAGCATTCATGGTGAAGGACTTGAATTTCCCGCATCCGTTTTGTTCAATGCTTCCGTTGAAAATCGGTTCTTTGGTGTCGTTGCCAAAAAGTCTGGGCAGCACCTGGTATACAATAACCTTTGACATAGTATGATGTTTAAGTCAGACTGATAACGTTCGGACAAAAAGCAGCCCCCACCCTTGTTTGTAGTGTAAAGGTTGGGGACTGATGCCAGAAAGGATGGGAACTTTCCCAGTCGTACCTAAAAAACGGTCACCCGACCGTAGAGACTCCTTTTATGTAGCCATTTTCTGGTTAAGCCAGACCGTGGATTGAAATGGCTTCGTTTCCTTTACAAATCTTTGCAATCATGCCCTGCAGGGCTTTTCCAGGACCACACTCCGTAAAGTCCGTTGCGCCATCGGCTACCATTGCCTGCACCTCGTAAGTCCATCTTACAGGAGATGTCAGCTGGGCAATCAGGTTTTGTTTGATTTCATCGGGGCAGGTATGCTGTTTTGCATCTACATTCTGATATACCTTGACCTTTGGGGCGGCAAACTCTGTGGACTCAATTGCTGCTTGCAGTTCTTCTTGGGCGGGTTGCATCAGCGGCGAATGGAACGCACCGCCTACCGGCAGCACAAGTGCTCTCTTTGCTCCTGCCGCCTTCAACGCTTCGCACGCCTGTTCAACGGCAGCGTTGTTGCCGGAAATAACCAACTGGCCGGGGTTGTTGTAATTGGCGGGGACAACAACGTTTCCAGGGCTGGAAATGGACGCACAGATCTCTTCTATCTTACGGTCTTCAAGACCGATAATGGCGGCCATGGTAGAGGGAGCGGCTTCGCAGGCTTTCTGCATTGCGAGGGCACGTTTGCTGACAAGCTTCAAACCGTCCTCAAACGACAGTACGCCGGCTGCCACCAAAGCGGAAAACTCACCCAGAGAATGTCCGCCGACCATATCATAGTCAGCCTTGTCGCCGGCGCAAATTGCACTGATTACAGAATGCAGGAACACCGCTGGCTGTGTAACCTTTGTCTGCTTCAGCTCTTCTGCGGTTCCCTCAAACATGATCTTCGTTATGTCAAAGCCCAAGATATCGTTTGACTTGTCGAAAAGTTCTTTGGCAACAGAACTTGATTCATACAAATCCTTGCCCATTCCGGAAAACTGGGCACCCTGTCCGGGAAATACAAATGCTTTCATTTCAGTTAAAATTATTTGTGATATTGTTTTTGCCCTGCAAATTTAGTGATTTTTTCAGTTCTGCACACTTCTTCAACGAGCAATCTGAATGTCGCTTATTCTCAGCTTGAATGTTACGGGATCTTGCGGTATCGTGTATTTTTCCATTGGACCGGGACCGCAACTCGCGTTTCCCAATCCTCTCTGCGCTCCGTCCAGATGTATGTAAACATAAGGCCTGTCCTTGAGCTCCCATTGGTGTTTTGCATTCATCAGGTCTTCGTCAGTATTCCGGTTTGCGGAAAAAGAGACGTTTCCCTCTGTCTCTATTTTGACTCCGTGCCCCGAATTGTCCCTGAAAACGAGTTCACGCATTTCGCCGCGGTCTCCCGTTGTCTGTGGCTTCACGTAATCCTCCCGCAACTCGTCCACGTTTGCAGAGAAGCGGCCCAGCATGACTCCGCTTTGCCGGTCGCAATAGTTTTCCCACGGGCCAAGAGCGTAATACTCCACTTCTGAAAAGGAACTGTCTATCGCACACGCCAAACCCGCACGCCTGAGTTCTGTGCTGTGAGGCAGGATCTCGACTGCCATGTCAACTATGCCATTGGAATAGATGTGATAGTCTATTTTCTGGTCAGCAATGGTGCCACGGTGCTTCGTTGACACCACGCACGTTCTCTTGTCCGTTTGTTCTACACACATCCCCCCCTCGG
>CAVHBF010000156.1:0-3841 GCA_963634195.1 Bacteroides thetaiotaomicron
AACGAGGTGTAGTGAATGAAAGAATGGGCGTGGAGAGAATAGTTTATTTTTTCTTGGGTTGTTTGTTGAGTCTGTAGATGATGTGGAGCAGTGCGAATTGTGGTGTGACGCCAGTCCATGTCTCTACCCTGCCCTGTGCGTCGATAGTGCGTCGCACGTTGCTGAGATTGCCCAGAAGATCAAAGGCATCGAGCATGCAGACGAGGTTGCCGTGCATGAATCGCTTGGAGAGCCGGGCGTTCCATACAAGGTCGTTGGTGTTCATGGCCGGGTCGTTATATCCGCGACGGCTGTACATGGTCATGTCGGTGGATAGCTGGAACGCGAGTGGCAGTTCAATGCGTGCCGTCACTCCGTAGTTGAAGTCATATACGTTGACGGTTTTGAAATTTTCCCTGTCGGACTGTGCGTTCTGGTAATTGATATTGCCTTTGAGGTGGAAATCCATTTTGGAGCCGGGGGCATACTTGATCAGTGCCGATTCTGCCACATAATGCGACCCGACTTTGGAGCGCACGGCGCGGTCAGCGGTGGCAGATGTGCCTATAAGGTCAATACTGTTGACATAGGTGTAGCCGGTGGTGGTCTGGTATGACCACCTGTCTTTTTTGTCGAGTCGTGAGCGGTAGGTAACGGAATACGCCGCGTTCCAGTTGCCGCTGATGTTGTCGGGGGTGATGGTTCGCACACCGGCGCTTCGGTCATAGATATATCCCAAGGCCACCTTGTCGGTGTAGATGTTGAGGTGGGCGGTCATGTTCAGGTTGCGCTTGCGCGACAGGGGCTGGCGGAACTTTGCTTCAACATGATGGGCGGAGGCGTTCCTTAGGTTTCTGTTGCCGCACATGATGTTCAGGGGGTTGCTTGTGTCGGTGATGCCGGTGAGATAAACCATCTGCGGAGCACTGTGGGTGAGGTTGTAGCTGAGGTTAAAGCCCCACCGGTCCCAATAGTTCCCTTCAACGGGATATATGCTCATGTTGTAAGACGGTTCAAAAAACACGTTGCTGCGTCTCATGGCAGTGTCTATGACCATAGGGCGGAAATAATAGAACCTGTTGCGCTCAAATCTGATTTTTGGAGTGAAGGTGAATTGTATGTTGGTCCTTTTAAAATTGTCAGTACCGGACTGCCCATGCTGTATCTGTATGTATATTTCGTGGTTGTTGTCGGTTTTTGTTTCCCGATAGCTGTTGAGGTTGTCAAGGGCAACGAGCATCTCGTTGACAGAAGGCAAATCGCCCAGGGCATGAAGAGAGTCTACGTTCCAGCCGTCTAACTTGCTCAGCAGATACAGGGAGCGGTTTTGCTCCTGGAATTTATATTTAAAGGAATACCCTAAATGAAATCGTACAGAAGGTTTTTTGAGTATGAGCGTGGTGGGTGTAGTCGCATTTATTTCGTTGCCGAAAGAGCGGTTTTTGTTGAAGTCATAACGGTTGCGGAAATCAATGTCTGACGGGTTGAAATATTCCAGTTTGTAGTGGTCGTACCTTTTGTTTCTCGCTGTGAGGTAATCTATTTTGCCGGACAGATACAGCCCGATATAGTCGTTGTGGCTGGCATCAAGAAAAAAAATCCAGTCGGCACCGGTGTTCAGTTGACGGTATCGTCCTTTTTCTCTTTGGACGATGCGGTTAAGTCCGTAAGCCCTTAGTTCTTCCGAGGTGTTTCTGGACAGTAGTTTTTCTTTCCAGTCGGAGCCAAGAATTTTGTTTGCGTCTTCGGACAATGTGGCATCGGCATAGAAACGGTTGTGGTTGGCGGTATGGTATGAAAATCGTGGTGTCAGCTCCAGATATGATATTTTTAAAAACTTGATTGGTATTTGGTGCAGGTATCTGAAATCGTGATAAGTGTTTATTGATGACGAAAATTTTCTTTGAGTATTAAACGTTTTGCCGTAGGTGTTGCCGCCGGACAGGAAATTCTCTCTGTTTGTGATAGTATTTGTCCTTTCTTCCGTGTAGTTTGTTGTAATACTTCCGCTAAGTGAATAGAGACCTCTTTTTTCGTAGATATTGTAATCAAAGCCACCGTTGTAGACGTTTTTTTCGCCAGTGGCTTGTTGTAGAGGATTCCAATCGCCATTGTCGCCCGGTTTGCGGTCGTCATTAAGATTGTTTACGTTGGCAAAAAGTGACAAACGGCTTTGTGGGGTGAAACGCAAGGCAAAAAGGCGTGCAAGTTTTTTGTCTTTCGTGCCGATGCCGGTTTCGGCATTGGCAATCCAACCGATGCTGTATTTACGTTTCAGTTGTATGTTCATTGACAACAGTTTTGAATTGCCGGGATTTATCTTTTTCTGAATCTCATCTTCTCTTTCGTAGACTTTGACTTGATTTACCATGTATGATGGCAGATTTTCTAGAATGATGTTGCGGTCTTTGTTGAAGAAGTCACGTCCGTTGAGCAACAGTTCATTTACCAATCTTCCTCTTACATAAATCTCACCTCCCTTTTTTAGCTCCACATCGGGTAGCTGTTTTATGAGGGCATCGAGCATAGACCCTTCTTCCAGTTCAAAAGCATCGGCATTGTAGACAAGAGTGTCACCACGATTGTAAAACTTTATTTTGGTGGTTCTTATTGTGACTCCTTTAAGCTTTTGGCTTTTTGTGATACGCTTAATAAAAAAGGGCTTGTTTAATGTAATTCGTGTCTCGTTTGTATAAATTTTCTTTATCTCGTAATCATTGTATGTGGTTTCATAACCTTCTTTTTCACATTTTATGATGTACTTGCCAGCTTTGTTAATGCTGAAAGCAACAAAAGCACGCGGCATTCCACTATAGTCTCCCATACCGGTTTTTTTTGAAACAATCGCGATACTGTCAGAGTTCATTACTGTGAATGTAGCGTCAATCACAGGTTTGTAAGTAATGGCATCTACCAAATGTCCCCAAATATGGACTTCATGTTCTTTGGTCTTTTGGGCAAGAACAGAAATGGTGGAAATAACAAGGATAACAATGGCAGCAAAAGACCTACGTAAATATGTTATGCCTTGACGATTGGTGTTCGGCAAGCAATAGCAATAAAGTCTCATGTCGTATGAAAGTTTGTAGAGAAACAGAAACAATGATGGCTTTGTGTCAGATTTATGTGGGTTCTTGGCGTAGCGGAAAAACTGGGACAAGCATAGTGAAACCTTGTGGTAGTGAAAGCCGAAACCGCGGCGGAAAGTCTGTGTGGAAAAATCCTGAGCGGAAAAGATATCCCGGCAGGTCAGACAGTTCGCTGGCTAACGAAATTGACGTAGGAAACGAGAGACTGGCGAATCTCGGAAGTTCCGAAATGGGTAAGGAGGGCTTTTGCTTCTGCAGATAATTTTGCCATGCTGGCACAGGCGTAGTCTATGCCTCCGTTTGCCTTGGAGAAATTGACGAGACGGGTAATCTCCTGTGGTGTGGCAATGCCTTTCTTGACCTTTCCGGCAACGGCAAGCATGGCTGTATCACAGGTGGAATTGAGTGCATAGAGGGCCGGCAGAGTGAGCTTGCCCTCAAGCATGTCGTTGCCCGTGGGCTTGCCGATATGGTTGTCGTAATAGTCAAAGATGTCGTCGCGTATCTGGAAGCACAGCCCTATTATCTCGCCAAAACGCTCCATTTTTCGGATGACGCTGTCGTCTTGTCCGGCAGAGATGGCACCGAGCCGGGCTGCAGAGGCAAAGAGCGAGGCTGTCTTGAGTCTGATGACCTGATAGTAGGTCTCTTCGCTGAAGTCGTTGTGCTGCGTGTTGGAAAGTTGTATTATCTCGCCTTCGGAGAGCCGTTTGCCAAGTTGTGACACGTCCTTCATGATATTGATGTTGCCGGACATGGATGCGCTTTCCAGT
>CAVHBF010000157.1:0-1143 GCA_963634195.1 Bacteroides thetaiotaomicron
GCCTGTGACGGGTCTTGTTTTCGCGTGAAAAACAGTATAATAAACCAAAAAATAGTAAATCAAAATGCCAACTATCCAACAATTAGTTAGAAAAGGCAGAGTGGCTTTGCAAGACAAAAGCAAGTCTCCGGCACTGGACTCATGTCCGCAGCGCCGCGGAGTCTGCGTGCGTGTCTACACCACCACTCCCAAGAAGCCTAATTCGGCCATGCGCAAGGTGGCGCGTGTGCGTTTGACGAACTCAAAGGAAGTCAACTCGTATATTCCCGGCGAGGGACACAATCTTCAGGAACACTCCATCGTTATGGTAAGGGGTGGTCGTGTGAAGGACCTCCCTGGTGTGCGTTATCACATTGTGCGCGGTACGCTTGACACTGCGGGTGTCGCCAACCGCACGCAGCGCCGTTCCAAATACGGGGCGAAACGTCCCAAGGCGGCAAAGAAATAGTAAACCTGAATTGGGTTATTGCAGGCGGAAAGGTTGAGTAAAGCAGCAAGAGAGCGCTTGAAGAACAAGAAGCACAACCCAAACCGAAAAGATTAAGAACAAAAATGAGAAAAGCAAAACCAAAGAAGAGAGTGATTCTTCCTGACTCGGTATTCAACGACCAGAAAGTGACCAAGTTCGTCAACCATCTCATGTATGACGGCAAGAAGAACCTTTCGTACGAAATCTTCTACAAGGCATTGGACATCGTGAAAGACAAGATGCAGAACGAGGAAAAGAGTGCCCTGGACATCTGGAAGAGTGCTTTGGACAACGTTACGCCTCAGGTTGAGGTGAAGAGTCGCCGCATAGGCGGTGCCACGTTCCAGGTGCCTATGGAAATCCGTCCGGACAGGAAAGAGTCCATTTCAATGAAAAACATTATCGCTTTCGCCCGCAAGCGCAGCGGTAAGAGCATGGCGGAGAAACTTGCCGCTGAAATCATGGATGCCTACAACCAGCAGGGCGGCGCGTTCAAGCGCAAGGAGGATCTCCACCGTATGGCAGAGGCCAACCGTGCATTTGCTCACTTTAGATTTTAATCCCCAAACAAGAAAAAGACTATGGCAAAGCACGATTTGCATTTGACCCGCAACATCGGCATCATGGCTCACATTGATGCTGGCAAGACAACAACATCAGAGCGAATCCTCTTC
>CAVHBF010000157.1:1187-3823 GCA_963634195.1 Bacteroides thetaiotaomicron
CACGATTTGCATTTGACCCGCAACATCGGAATCATGGCTCACATTGATGCTGGCAAGACAACAACATCAGAGCGAATCCTCTTCTATACAGGCAAGACGCACAAAATCGGCGAGGTGCACGAGGGCGCCGCGACGATGGACTGGATGGAGCAGGAGCAGGAGCGCGGTATCACCATAACTTCGGCTGCCACGACAGCCTACTGGACTTACAACGGAGAGAAGTACAAGTTCAACCTCATTGACACTCCGGGACATGTTGACTTTACCGCAGAGGTGGAACGTTCGCTGCGTGTCCTTGACGGTGCTGTAGCCACGTATTGCGCAGTGGGAGGGGTTGAACCTCAATCAGAAACCGTATGGCGTCAGGCAGACAAATACAATGTGCCCCGTATCGGTTACGTTAACAAGATGGACCGTTCCGGTGCGGATTTCTTTGAGGTCGTGCGCCAGATGAAGGATGTGCTCGGCGCAACTCCTTGCGTGATATCCGTGCCTATCGGTGCGGAAGAGAACTTCAAGGGCATTGTTGACCTCATCAAGATGAAGGCCATTTTCTGGCATGATGAAACGATGGGTGCAGAATATGAGATAGACGATATCCCCGCAGAACTCGTTGACGAGTGCAACGAATGGCGTTCAAAACTGGTTGAACAGGCTGCGGAGCAGGATGAAAGCCTTATGGAAAAATTCTTCGACAATCCCGATTCCATCACGGAGCCGGAACTTATTGCCGCTATCCGCAAAGGCTGCCTGAACCTTGATATCGTCCCCATGACTTGCGGTTCTTCGTTCAAGAACAAGGGCGTGCAGACGCTGCTTGACTATGTCTGCATGTTTCTCCCGAGTCCGCTGGACACCCCCGCAATCGAGGGCATCAATCCTGAAACCAACGAAACGGAGACGCGCCAGCCGTCAGAGGACGACAAGACTTCTGCTCTTGCGTTCAAGATAGCCACAGACCCGTATGTGGGTCGTCTGGTGTTCTTCCGCGTGTATTCCGGCAAGGTAGAGGCGGGTTCCTATGTGTATAACGTGCGTTCTGGCAAGAAAGAACGTGTCAGCCGTCTGTTCCAGATGCACTCCAACCACCAGAATCCCGTTGATGTCATCAGCGCGGGCGACATCGGCGCGGCTGTAGGTCTGAAAGACATCCGCACGGGAGACACACTCGTTGAAGAGGGCTCGCCGATTATCCTTGAGTCAATAGAATTTCCTGACCCCGTGATTGGTATTGCGGTGGAGCCCAAAACCCAGAAAGACCTTGACAAACTGAGCAACGGTCTTGCAAAGCTTGCGGAAGAAGACCCGACATTTACCGTCCGTACTGACGAACAGAGCGGTCAGACCGTGATTTCCGGTATGGGCGAGTTGCACCTTGACATTATCATAGACCGTCTGAAGAGGGAGTTCAAGGTTGAGTGCAATCAGGGCAAACCGCAGGTCAACTACAAAGAGGCCATTACCAAGACTGTAAGCAATTTCCGTGAGGTTTATAAGAAACAGTCGGGCGGTCGCGGTAAATTTGCGGACATCATCGTGAATGTAGGTCCGGTTGATGAGGACTACGACATAAAAGAGAACGGTCCGCTCCAGTTTGTCAACAGCGTGACCGGTGGCCGTATTCCGAAGGAATTCATCCCCTCTGTCCAGAAGGGCTTCGAGAATGCCATGAAGAGTGGAGTCCTTGCGGGTTTCCCGCTTGACAGCCTCAAGGTTGAACTTGTTGACGGAAGTTTCCACCCGGTAGACTCTGACCAGTTGTCATTTGAGATTGCGGCACTGCAAGCTTACAAAAATGCCTGTTCGCAGGCGGGTCCGTGCCTTATGGAGCCGATTATGAAGCTTGAGGTTGTCACTCCGGAAGAGAACATGGGAGACGTCATAGGCGACCTCAACAAGCGTCGCGGTCAGGTAGAGGGTATGGAGAACAGCCGCAGCGGCGCACGCATCGTGAAAGCGATGGTTCCGCTGGCAGAGATGTTCGGCTATGTGACAGCCCTGCGTACCATCACTTCGGGTCGCGCTACAAGTTCCATGCAGTATGACCACCACGCTCCTGTGTCTTCAAGCATCGCCAAGGCAGTGCTTGAGGAATGCAACGGCCGGGTTGATTTGATTAAATAACACACAGTATAAATTGGATTGGAAGAGCGGAACTCTTAACGAATGACTCTTAAGGGTTCTCCGCCTTTCTGAAAAAAGAAAAAACATGAGTCAGAAAATCAGAATTAAACTGAAATCTTACGACCACACTCTCGTAGAGAAGAGTGCGGACAAGATTGTCAAGGCGGTAAAGGCAGCCGGTGCGGTGGTCAGCGGACCCATCCCATTGCCTACACGCAAACGCATCATTACTGTAAACCGTTCTACTTTTGTGAACAAAAAGAGCCGTGAACAGTTTGAGATTTCGTCCTACAAGCGTCTGATTGACATCTACAGCACCACAGCGAAGACTGTAGATTCTTTGATGAAGCTTGAATTGCCTTGCGGCGTGGAGGTTGAAATCAAAGTGTAGTCAACCGCAGACAAGTAACTATTAGAAAAAGAAAGAAAACTAAATTTAACTGAAATGCCAGGATTAATTGGAAAAAAAATCGGAATGACTTCCGTTTTCAGTGCCGATGGAAAGAATGTTC
>CAVHBF010000158.1:0-3778 GCA_963634195.1 Bacteroides thetaiotaomicron
AGGAGCGACCATCCCCAGCCGTACTGCCTTCCGTGCTTGTCGTGCGGATAAACAAAGTCCTCGGTCACGATGTAGCCACCCAGTTGCAGGCGAGTGATGAAGGTGTCAAACTTGCCCCGCATCTTGGGCTCCGTGAAGCCGCAAGCCTTGCGAAGGTCGCGGGTTGTCATGCTGCCGTTGAGCTTCAACGTTTCGAGGATGGCCTCCTCGATGCTTCCCTCAGCAGGATAAGGATGCGTGCTGCGGCGATAGTTGCAGAAGTCGGGCCACCATTCCATGCTGATAAACGCCGCCTTGCCCAGGAAGAACTTGCCGTAGGCACATCCGCTCTCTCGGATAATGTCCCCTTTCCATTCCCACAGCGGCCACTCCCACCCGCCGTCTGGGAGGGCGACATACCGGCAATCCTCGTCTACAACTTCCTCTGCCGACCAACCGTAATCAGGCACGATGTGAAGCAGTGGCAACATGCCCACCTTGTCAATGTATTCTATCAGATCTGCGGCTGAATGTAATTTCTCTTGTGTCGTCATATTGTTTCCTTATAATCTATCTTTTTGCCATTTGCCTTTCTATCCACGCCATCAGCACACCGACGGCATAGTCTTGTTCCTCTGCGGTCAATTCGCGTCCTGCCGGGATGTGATGCCACTTCGAGAAGCAGCCACGGCAGCAGCAGCCTGTGGCATGCTGGGCAATGAAAACGGGATGGCCACGCATGGGAGTCTGCTTGCCGTCGTTGGGTATCACGGCGGGAGACAGACGCTTGGCCACAAAGTCCTTGGCGTGCTGGCGTACGGCGTCCATTCCCTTGGCTGCGATGTAGTCCCGGTCTTTCTGCGAGAGATGGAAACGACTGCGGAAGGCCGACTTTGAAAGCCGGTCGAACAAGTCTGTCAAATCGTATTCCTTTTCCTCGGTCTTCGTAGGTTCCTGCGGCTTTTCCTCGGGGAACAGCGACAATTCAATGTATTCCTGTTTTGCCATTTTACCGTTTTACTTTTCTCGCCGAAAGCGAATGTTCTTCACTGCCAAGACCCTGTACTTCAATATCCCGGCAAGGTGTTCGGCGGTGCGTTGGTGGGCACAACATGCGGCGATTTCTCCTTCCGGTCGTTCGCCCCGGGCACATCTTTCCCCTCCACGGTCCATCCTTTATACTGTCTGATGTTGTTAACTTCATCTGTGCCATAAATAATGTTACTGTCCGTTTCTTTCCAGTACTATATTGTTGCAGGTCTGCCCATAGTGCCCCTGTTCATAGACGCCCCGTTCTACTAATGTCAGCTTGCCGTTAATCCTTTTGTACTTTTTATAAGGTTGTATAAGGTTGACAGAATCTGACGCTTGCTCATCCTTGGGTTGATAAAAACCTCTGTCTTCTGCATCTTCCAGCCGGAATGCCCTGGCCAGACCGCTCCTTTTGTTTGCACGTATGGATTTGTAACGATAATGGCCATAAGCCCAGCATCCATCGTACCTCTTGTCAAGAACCGTCAGTGTCTTAGGTTCATATTCTACATTATAATCCGTAATCTTGTATTCCCCATCGTTAAATGGGAGTCCCATAAGTCTGAGAGGCTTTTTAACGCCAAAGACCTTGAATATGTCATATGTGTTATAGCCCCTTTCACCCATCCGCAGATTGTTTACCACCAATTCTTCTTCACCGTCAAAGTCCATGTCCTTGAAGTAGAAAGGTGAACTCATCGAAAGGTATTCGTTCCGCTTCGGAAGGACGTAGTTCAGGTAAATGTCAGCCCCGTGCTTTAGTTTTGTCAAATCGATGGCTTTCTGGCTTTTCGTATATGGAGAATCGTCTGATATCAGTTGTTCGTCAGAAAAGGCGTCGCAGTATACCATGAACGAATGATGAGGCTTGGTGAATCTTATTATGCTTCTGCCGGCGTTGGCAATTTCAGTATTGCATTGAATATAATCTACGGACACTTTGTAGCCCTTGACTTTCTGCCTGTAATGCAGGTGTATAATCCGATCTGGAGGTAAGTCCGGAATAGATTCCGTGGCAGCATAGGACAGGGCGTCCACGTCCTTCTGCGTCCATAGGTCGGGCACAGAATCGGTCAATGACCAATAGAAGCGCCTTTTCTCCATATCGTCCATCTTTGAGATATCATCCCATGTCAACTCTTCAGATGTGGGTAAACTTTCCCTTGCCGCTTCTGTATCAGCAACCGTATCAGCAGAGTCTTTGTCGGAATTTGGCGATGTGATATTTTTTCCTGCTGGTGTACAGCCGGCAGCAGCAATGGCCAAAACAATAACAAATATTATTTTTCCTGTTTTCATGTAAGTTGCCCTTGGTTTGTTCTTTGATCTTTCTTTCATGCATTTCCCCTTACAATCAATGATATGGCGGTGCTGTTCGCATTTCTGTATACTGCAAATATGGAAGTTTAATCCTTGCTTGCTACGGAAGTTCGCTTGTTGCAATACTTGCCCAATTCATCAACATATATGCTGCTGCGCGTTCAAAGGAGTGGCGGCTGTAGTCGTGTGTCATTTTTTTATCGAGCTTGTCCGTCAATTGCATCCATTCCTTTATAATAGGGTGCAGTTCCTTTATTGCAACTTTTGTCTTGCCGATGGTATTGCGGAACGCAGATGGCTTCTTCCCTTCATTTCTGTATAGCCCATCCGAAACCTTAATGATTCTCTCTATAGAAGCAGAAAAACAATCGAATAAAAAGCGGTCAGCACATTCCAAGGGCACACCAATATTTTTCCAACCTTCATCTTTGACAATATCAAGCATCGTTTGATACATTTCTCTGCGTGCATTGGATATTTGCAAATATGCGGATGTTCCCAAAGGACCGCAAATGCTGCCGCCATAAGAGTTAAGGCATGTTATGTCCGAAACGACAGGACCTGCCTTCTTCAGTATCTTTTCATACAACGTCCATTCTTTGTATACGAGTTCCTTGGCTTCTTCACTTTCGCAGCAGTTTACCAACCGGGTTAGCAGCTCGAATTCACGGTATCTGTCAAAAGCAAACACCGCGTCGTTGTAGATGGTCGTCTCCATTGTACTCCATTGATTGCCAAGTTCCAGCAATCGGGTAGCTTCATTGAGCACGGAGTCAGCCTTTGCATAAGCAGAAATTGTGTCGCTGCCGAGAGGGTGGGCGTCGTAATAGGCACATAGTTTTGAACGGTATTCAGCCATCCACATTTCTTCATCCTTTACTTGCGCAGCAAAATCATCCTCCCTTACATGCCGGTAGAGGGTATCCACCAAAAGCATCAATTTGGCATCGGAAGCAAAGGCCGTGTCAGAAGTCCAAAAGATAAGGCCATTCATCAAATCCGCTGAGTCCAGGGAATTCAAATAGGCTTGTCGGGTTATCCCTTTTTCTGCTTGAGATGCAAGGCCGTTGCTTGTCGAGCTGCCGTTACAGCCCAACAAAATCAGAACTATTGCATATAGAATGGCTTTATTCATTTTCTTTTTTGTTGCTTCCATTGATACATGATGCAAATATACCAAAAGTTAGTAGAATCTCATTGCGCTGTTCAACGGCTTTTTGCAGGTGCCCCGCTTTTTCCAGATAGAAGTCATAAACTTTTTTTGTAGCGATTGTCGGTATGTTTGGATTTGTCCAACAAAATATTATTCATAAAGTGCCAGTTTGTGATTGACACGATTGGCCTGACAGATCCCGACCGGGCAAATGCTCCGGTGCGGACATATAGATTCAGGATTGGAGTGATGGCACAGTTGCTGATGCACAAAGGCGCGGTATATATCTTGGAT
>CAVHBF010000159.1:0-3755 GCA_963634195.1 Bacteroides thetaiotaomicron
GTTCCGCCCGAAGCGGATGTCCGTTTCCGCCGGAACGCCTACAGTAAGGTCAACATTTTTTTTTCCGGAATCAACACTTTTTTTTGTAAGGCCAAAGGTTTTTCCGGCGGGGTCATTTTTGGCCGGACGAGGTCGTGTCTTTGCGCTGCCCGGCGTTTTCGCCGAGGCTTTTGACTATCAGCGCGGCGGCGCGCGAGGGGGCTCCGGGAGTCCCGAGTCTGGCGGTCATTTCGGCGTAGCCCTTGAGCTGGGCGTTTCTGGCCGGGCCTCCCTCCAGTATCGGCAGCAGGTGGCGGCGTATGTTGCCGGCGTTCATCCGGTCGCCCACCAGTTCCGGCACGAGCTGCCGTCCGACTATGAGGTTGACCAGCGAGATGTATTTCACCTTGAGGAACAGTTTGCGCAGCAAGGCGAAGAGCTTGCCCATGCGGATATGGTAGCACACGATTTGGGGCACGCCGAAGAGGGCGGTCTCCAGAGTGGCGGTGCCCGAAGTGACGAGGGCCGCCTCGGCGTGCGAGAGGATCTCGAACGTGCTGTTGCGCAGTGCGTGTATGTTCTGCGTGTCTCCGCCCGCCGTCCTGCCGACATTGTCGCGGTAGAAGGAGTCCCCGATGCCCGGCGCGGCGGCTATGACCAGCTGGTAGCCCTTTTGCGTGCAGGGCAGTGCGGCGGCGATCATGCGTGTGAGGTTGTCCTTTATCTCCTGTTTGCGCGAGCCCGGCAGCAGGGCTATTACGGGTCTGTCGGGCAGTCCGTGCTTTTTCAGGAACGTGGCGCGCGTGTCGGTGTAGCCGGCTTTCCAGAGTGTTGTTTCGTCAACGGAGGGGTTGCCCACGTAGTTGACCGGGTAGTGGTGTTTCTGGGTGAAGAACGGCACTTCGAACGGCAATATGGAGTAGAGCCGGTCCACGTCGCGCCTGATGTTCCGGATGCGGTGTTCCTTCCATGCCCATATCTTGGGCGAGATGTAGTAGTGTACGGGTATTTTGGTGTGTGCCTTGGCGAATCTGGCCATTTTGAGGTTGAAGCCGGGGTAGTCCACCAGTACGAGCGCGTCGGGCTGCCACTCCGCGATGGCCTGCCGGCATTCCTTCATGGCGCGGAGTATGGTCCGCGCGTGCATCACCACGGGAATGAAGCCCATGTAGGCAATGCTGCTGTAGTGGCGGAGCAGCGTGCCGCCGGCGGCTTTCATACAGTCGCCGCCATAGCACCGGAACAGTGCCTGCGGGTCGGTCTGCCGCAGTGCTTTCATCAGGTTGGAGGCGTGGAGGTCTCCGCTGGCTTCGCCTGCGATGAGGAAATATTTCATGTCGGTATTGTCCTTTGCGGTTGTGTGCGTGCTACAGGTCCCATTCCTCCATCGACGCTATCAGCCTGTGGTCAGTGGGGTCGGTCATGACGGGCGTGACGGCTGCATAGCCGTGTTCGAGTGCCCAGAGGTCTGTGCTGTCGTCGTCGGGCTCTTCGTTGACGTTTTCGCCCGAAAGCCAGAAGTGCTTGCCTCCCCTCGGGCAGCTGCACGGCTCGAACTCTTCCGTCCACCGGCTGTACGCCATCCTGCACGGGCGTATGCCCTTTATTTCCGCCGACAGGGGGAAATTGACGTTGAGGAAGGTGCCGAACGGCAGGTCGTGCAGCATCACGAGGTCAACGATGTGCCGGCACAGCGGTGCTGTGTGGGAGAGGTCGGCTTCGGGATTGTGGTCGACGGACGAGAATGCTATTGACGGGATGCCGTGCAGCGCGCCTTCGGTGGCCGCGCCCACGGTGCCCGAATAGTGCACGTTCACCGATGCGTTGCCGCCGTGGTTTATGCCCGACACTATGAGGTCGGGCTGGCGCACGAGCAGTTGTCCGATGGCCAGCTTGGTGCAGTCGGCCGGGGTGCCAGAGCAGGCGTATACGCTTACCCCGTCGCCGGAGCTGATGTGTCTGCAGCTGACCGGCACGGTGCTTGTGACGGAGCATCCGGCTCCCGATCTGGCACGGTCGGGCGCCACGACGAACAGGTCGCCCACGGGCTTGAGCGCATCGACAAGGGTGCGGATGCCTCCGGCCGTGTAGCCGTCGTCGTTGGTTATGAAAATCAGAGGTTTCATGTGTGGGGAGGTTTGGTGCAAAGATAGTGCATTTTGCCGGTTATCACATTGCGCAGGACTGTCTTTTTGGCAGGACGGAGGACAAACCGGAAGAAACGGGCGGTATTTTCGCGAAGCCCCGGAAGAAAGCACGGGGAAACGCACGTGTGGCACGGAAAAGCATGGCTTTTCCAGCTACGGCCATACCTATTGTAAATATACCTGCTTTCTTGGAAACGGGGGAGGGTAGTCGTCCCTGTACCAAATCGCTTTATTCTTTATCCTTGGTTTTACGATGAAATATCTTCAAGTTTCTTATTTCCAAGTCCATATAGTTGTCCTGCTTGCCTTTGAACTCGTCATTGGGTGTTCCGTTCCAGAAGACGAGATACCAGTAATTGGGTTTGGCTTCATAGTCTTTGATTCTGACTGCCATCTTCAAGTCGTTGTCATAATATACGGCAAAGACGTTATTGATGCACTCCAACTTGACATGAACCTTTTTGTGAAGGGGAATGCTGCAAGGCTTTCTTAGCTTAGACCATAATTCCTTGTGTGACCAATATAAAAAATATCCTTTGTCAACGATGTCGAACTTCAAGGTTTCGTTATTCTCCAAATTGAACCTAAAACGAGAAGCCAACGAGTTTGAGGCAAAACATATTTGCAACGTTTCCTGACACTTTGTATGGGATATGAAATCAAACTCCACACAATAATCCTTCGGTTGCTTTTCCTTTCCAACCAGCCAAACCCAAGTGTCATATTTGGTTCCTGTCTTGACATGAAGAGTTGAATCACTCCTCTGCATATCATAGACAGGTTGTGAGGCAACAGCAGGATTAAACGGACATTCGCCAGTAACATGGCAATTCCACCATATTGTCTTGTCATAAGGAAGGTTCCACTCCTTCATCAACAAGGGACGAACATCTTCCGCCTGTTGGTCAAGACACCACAGGGAGTTGATTCCTTTCGAAGTAGTAGTGTCCTCTACCCAATTGACCTTCGGAATTTGCCCCCCCCCTAATCTCCTCTACACGATTATACCAGTCCTCTGACAGGTTACGGCTTTGATGGAATGCATACCTGTTTATCACTTTGGCTATGAAGGGATTGATTTCCCTTTGGTCTGACGCATACTTCCAAAGACCAACCTTATAGATGGGAACAACCACGAATACCAAGAGAAGGCCAAGGGAAAGTGTCGGCCAAAAGGCTTTCCTTATCACTCTGTAAACTTTATGCTTTTCCATTTTCTATCGTGTTGTCTTTTGTATTTTCCGATTACAGTCAATGCTTTCTGCATCACAAACACTTTTCGTTTGCAGTTGGCAAAGCCATGCGGCTTTGCCGATATGTATATTTGCCCAACCTCTGCCTGTCGGGGCTTCCGGTATGGACGCAGACGTTACAAAAGTAGCGGAATTATTTGATTTAAGGACTGTTCCAATATCTTTTTTTGAAAGAGCCGTATACGAAATTGACGAAATCCAAGAAAAAGTTTGGCAGTCACAACAAATAATTGTATTTCTGTACCGACAGTTCCCACCACGCTTCCCGAAGACCAGCGAATATGGGTGGGCCTTTTGCTTTTTATACATGAGGTATACCAAACAACCGTTGGACTATCCTGACATTCTTGCGATGTTTAAGGAACGTGGTCTTATT
>CAVHBF010000160.1:0-3646 GCA_963634195.1 Bacteroides thetaiotaomicron
AAGAGCTTACCGTGCCGTCGCCGTCAACATCGCCTGCGACAGCCGACGGGATGGCCGGCAGGCCAACGATGGTAAGAGTCTTTTTTGTTTCCACGCCTTCAACTTCACCCTTATATGTTTTCACGTCAATGACACCCGTCTGGGAATCAAAGCCTTTGCCTGCGGCAAACTCTATGAAAGCCTTGCCGGTGGAAATGGCTGTGGTGTGGTCAAACGTCATGGAGTGGAGACCGCCCACGATACCGTTGGAAACAATCGAAGCCGTATGGTCTATGATGTCTGTCGGGAAAGAAATGACCAGATCAAACGGTTCGGTTTCTGCATCCGGATCATCGCAGTTCCCGAGAGTGACGATACAAGGTTCGCCTGCCTCGAACTCTTCTTTCTCGTAGAGTTCCACGGTAGTCACAAGTTTGCCGGATTCATTCTCTGCCTGCGTCATCTTCTTGACCGCGTAAGTGGTCACGTCGTCATTGTAGCCCATTACCTGATAGTTGTACGGCAAAGCCATGACATCCATGCTGTTCATCGCAAAGTCGGAGATAAAGATGGCACCCTGCTCTTCGGGATTTATCTCCACGAAAGTCCATGCAGAGGTGGAGCCGTCAAGCTCATGGCATACGACATCGTTCTCGGCACCTTCCGGCCAGAGAGCGAACTTCTTCCTGTTGGCAGGTCCCATAGGCACGAGGTTGAACTGGGCGTTGCCTACATAGGCCACGTCGTAAGGCACGACCTCTTCCGATACGGGAAGATTGATGTTGTCGCCAGCATAGTCACCGAGATAATAGCCCGTGTACATATTCTGCACGGCATAATATGACGTACCGTCCACGGGCACGAAGCGCCACATGGCCTTGGGGTTGTTGTCGGCATTGAGCTTCCGTGTTGTGTTGTCGAAGAGACCCCATTTAACGGAGCTTGAAGAGTTGTACTTGTCCTTGAGATATATGGCATTGCCGTTGCAGGAAGCGTCTGCGGTTCCTGCTTCGCCGGCACGCTTGTCATCAAGGTTGGTGATGAAATACCATTTGCCCGGTTCTACCGTCTTGACAGCAGCCTTGAGCGCTTCAATTGCGGCTGACACGGATGCCGTGGCTGCCTGTACAGCGGTTACGGAAATGGGGATGGCGAACGCTGTGTTGCGCGCGTTGGCGATGGCAGTCTGAAGAGCCGTAATGACGGATCCGTCTTCAACCTGACCGATGCCACTGCCTATCTCCGCCCCACTGATGAGAGTCTCGGATTCCGCGATGAGATTCTTGAGCTCGGTGGTGTCTGCATAGAGAGCCTTCACTGCCTTGACGGCAGCCTCAAGCTCTGCTATGTCTTCGGAAGTAGACTTGCTGGCACTGACGATAGCCTGTTTTGCCGTCAGCTTCTCCTTGAGAGCATCGGCTGCATCCTTGATGCCAGGAGTGGTGTAGTACTGTGAAGCCTCCTCGTCAATTTTGGCTTCGTAAACCTGGAATTCGCCCAGAGTGAAAAAGCTGCCGCCGTTGGCGTTGGACAGAACCTGATAGCCAATGCGGTCAACGGGCTTGCCCAAATCTACCGTATGGGGAGCGACCTCGCTCATGTCAACATTACTCAAAAGAGGATCTCCGTATTCCGTAGCGCCGTCAGCGGTGTTGTAGCCGTATAGACTCACCTTGGCCGGACGTTCCTGCATACCCCACACGGGAATATTGGCACTTCCGTTGGCTGTCTTGCCGCGGGTGGCATACACGAAAGTCACGAACTGCTTGGGTTCATCAAGCAGAATGTTGATGTAGCCCGTTCCCTGCATATAGGTGGAATCCTTTCCGTCAATGAGGAACTCATACTTGTCGGCAGTGGCGACGCCTTGGCGGCGAATGGTAGTGAAGTTGATTTGGCTGTCCTCGGCCGGAGTATCTTCATAACCGCCGCTTGCACGCGTGATGAGCGGGGTTTCATAATCCGTCTTGTAGGCAAAGAGGTTCTGGTAGAGTTCGCTACCGGTCTTAACGAGTTCATTGAGCGTGGCATCAAGGGTAGCCTGCTTCCGCTTTTCCTCAAACTGGTCAATGATGGACTGGTCGGTAATCTTGCGCAGATACCAGAGGTTGAAGTGGGTGTTCTTGGTAGACTCGTCAGTCGGGGTCCCCCATGTGGTCAGGGCTCCTTCGCTGTCAGACGCTACGGGGAAGCTGTTTGCATAGGGGGTTTTGGAAGTCCTGTGAAACTCATGGCTGCCCCAGAACCACTTGCCGGGATAGAGAAGGGTGATATTCTGCGGCGTTTCCTTGTTTTCGGTAAGAGGAGTGGCCGAACTGTACCAATTGGTGGGGTTGCCCACGAAAGTGCCGGAAAGGAGGTCTTCCACATAGTATTCGTCTTTCTCTTCCGCCGCGGTCACCTTGAACGCAAACGACGGGTCTGTAGAATCGAACGTCTTGTAGTAGAGCTGCATTGCCGAAGTGTTGGCATAGGCTGCTTTCTCCACCCCGAAATTGTTGAGGAAATCGTCAAAGGCACTCACAAAATTGTAGTAGCCTTCGGTGATGGGAATAGAGGCGTTGGCCAATTTGGCATGGGCGGCTTTAAGGTCGTCGATGGCAGCCTGATATTCCTCATCGGTATGGGTGCCCATGGCTATCGTCAGCGACTGCTGTACAATTTCGTTGTACTCGTCGGCGACTTCCTGCTCATAGTAACCGGGGTCTGTGCCGCCAATTACATCGCCCTCTGCCAGATAGATATCCACGAGAGCCGCAAGATCGTCCTTGAGATCTTTGATGTAGCTGACGCCGTACACGTTCCACTCGTTGGTGTCGGTGTACTGCCAGAACCAGATCTGGTCAGCGTTGTTCCATGAACCGAGGTAAGTCCATTCCTTTTCGTTTATGGAATAGGAGAAGCCTACGGAATTGTCGGTAGGCACCTTGCCGCTTGTCGGGTTGCGCCAGCTGGCAATGGGATCTTCGCCCTCGTGACCGGGCTTGAGCACCGTCTCATAACCCCACGAAACGCAGTTGGACCAGGGAATGTCTTCACCGCAGCTGAGCACCTGAAGGGCGGCAGCCTTTTCCGGCGCAGGATCGTAGGTCAGCGCTTCCCAGGTCTTCACGAAGCTGATGTAGGAATTTGTCTCGCGTTGCTTCAGCAGGATTGTCTTGGCTCCGGTACGTATGTCCAGAGGACCTTCCTCCACGAGGTAGATGTTGTCGTCAGACAACTGGCCGGAGGCGGTCAGCTTGGACCCCGACAGATAGCGGCCCAAGAAATCCTCCTTCGTGCAAAACTCCAGAACAATGGTGTCGCCGGCATGAATCTGGGAGGCGTTTTTCTGCGCTCCGAGTTCCCAACGCGCGTCAACATTGTTCCACATGACCCCTGTCAATGCAAGGACCAATAAAAGTAGAAACTTTTTCATTTTGTTTGACTTTGGTTGTTGATAAATGATAGTTAACAGATTGATTCCGTCTGTGATACAAGCCTTACCGAGTTTTACGTTTTCCCGCATTGGGCACGGTGTCGGCATGAGACAAGGGCATAGCACTTTAATGTTGTGCAAATTTATACATAAATTTTTCTTTCAAGCCAAAATTTAGTATAAAAATAGTGTTCTTGTTAATTACGGGGACTTTGTTTTGCGAATTATGCGCTTTTTATTCGCGCCGTA
>CAVHBF010000161.1:0-2733 GCA_963634195.1 Bacteroides thetaiotaomicron
ATAACAAGCCCATCGGCAGAATTAAGTATGCACTAAATTAATTCCGCCAACGGGTAGTCTTTCATGAGATTCCATGTGAACGGGAATGCACTGAAATCACGCGTCAATTCAATCTTGTTGGTTGTGGTGGTATATGAGTTTGTCCCCTGTCCCACGTCCGGACTTTTGTAGTAGTACATTATCTGTGCCATGGCAGTGGCGACGCATCCCGTTGCGGCTTTCTGTCCGGATGAGAGGGTGGGGCACAGTTCGTTGTAGGGGTATCCCTGTCCCCACTCCGAGGCAATAAGCGGTCCGACACTGGTGCTTGCAGCGGAAAATCCTTTGGAGCGGGCGGCATCCGCAGCTGTGGCGGCATTGGTTTCTCTGACAGGCCTGTTGGCTTCCGCCACATATTCTGCCATCCATGCCTTGACGTTTGGCGGCAGGCTGTCTGTGCCGAACGAGCCGCTGTCGGCATATCCCAAAACCGGCTGCATACGCTCGTCGGCCGACACTATCATGAAACCGCCGTCACTGGCATTGTAGACATAAAAAGCTTCGTTCTGCCCGCTGGCGTATAGAGACTCAAGGCTTTTTATCTTGCTTGACGCCACGATCATTTCCTTTTTCTGGCCGAACGACTTGCTCTTGAATACATTCTGCCTATCGCGCAGCAGCTGCGGTGCAGTGTTTTCTATGATGCTTATCACGTTTTCAATGCTGCGTTGCTGCGCCTCTGTCGCAAGGGTCAAACACAGCAGAGCCGCCGTGCACAGCGACAATGTTCTGGTGACAGTTTTCATGAGTTTTGACGTTAGAAGAGTTTACGGCAAAGGTAATGTAATGGGACAAAATTGCAAAAAAAAAAGCCGGAAAAAGACATTCAGCGTCTTTTTCCGGCAAGCTGTCACTTTATTTTAGAAGTGCGAGAGCTTCGTTTATGCGGCGCATGGCCTCGGTGATGTTTCCGTCAGATGTGGCGTAGCTCATGCGGAGGCATTCTGGATCTCCAAAAGCTCCACCGCCCACGGTGGCCACGTGGCCCACATTGAGCAGGAACATGGCGAGATCCATGTTATCCTTGATAATTTCGCCATTGTACCTCTTGCCGAAATAGCTGCTGACCTTGGGGAACACATAGAAGGCACCCTCCGGCTCGCTGATTTCAAATCCGGGAGTTTCCCGGCATAGTTTCACGATGAGTTTCTTGCGCCGTTCAAAGGCCTTGCGCATGTCCTCCACACACTGCTGGTCGCCGCTGAACGCGTTGGCTGCAGCAATCTGGCTTACGGAGCACGGGCCTGAAGTGTATTGTCCTTGAAGTTTGTTGCACCCTTTGACAATCCACTCGGGGGCGGCGATGAAGCCGATGCGCCATCCAGTCATTGCGTAGGCCTTGCTGACACCGTTGATAATGACGGTGCGTTCTTTCATGCCGGGAACCTGTGCTATGGATGCGTGGGCACCGACGTAGTTGATATGCTCATAGATTTCGTCGGAGATAACGATGATGTCTTCGTGGCGCAGTATCACTTCAGCAAGGGCGGCGAGTTCCTCCTTGCTGTATACGGCACCGGTAGGGTTGCTGGGCGAGCACAGGATGAGAGCCCTGGTCTTGGGGGTAATGGCGGCTTCAAGCTGCGACGGAGTAATCTTGAACTTCTGGTCTATGCCGGCATAGACGATTACCGGGATTCCGTCGGCGAGCTTGACCATCTGGGTGTAGCTTACCCAATACGGGGCGGGAACGATGACTTCGTCGCCCTTGTCCACAAGTGCCATGATGGTGTTGCACACACTCTGTTTGGCACCGTTGCTGCACAGAATCTGCGAAACGGAGTATTCAAGGCCGTTCTCGTTTCTGAGTTTGTCGGCTATGGCCTGTCGCAGGACAGGGTAGCCCGGCACAGGAGAGTATTTTGAATAGTTGTCATCAACGGCCTGCTTGGCGGCGTTTTTGATACTGTCGGGGGTGTTGAAGTCCGGCTCGCCCACGGAGAGGTTGATGACATCAACGCCCTGTGCTTTGAGTTCGGAGCTTTTTTGGGACATGGCCAATGTAGCGGAAGGCTCAAGTCTGTTTAGTCTTTCTGATAGTTTCATGTTTATGGTTGTTTGTGTGTTGGTGTATGCGTAACCGTGTGCGTCCGCACGGTGACCGCCCTTGTCTGCGTTATCCTCTCCTGTCACCCAGCAAACGGAGCAGGTAAAGGAAGAGGTTGATGAAGTCAAGGTACAGCGTGAGACTGCCGAGGAGGGCAAGTTTCTGTGTGGCTTCGTTGATTTCGCCGCCCGTCTGCTGGAACATCAGCTTGATTTTCTGCGTGTCGTAGGCTGTCAGTCCCACAAAGACCAGTACGCCCACATAGTTGAGAAGAGCCTGAAGCCCGGTGCTTTTGACGAAGATGTTGACTACGGTGGCGATTATGAGACCGATGAGTGCCATGAAGAGAATCCTGCCCATTCCGGAAAGGTTGCGGCGGGTGACATAGCCGAAGACGCTCATCGCACCGAAAGTGCCTGCCGTCACAAAAAACGTGGTGGCGATACTGCTGAGGGTATAGGCGAGGAAAATGACGGACAGGGTCACTCCGTTAAGCACGGAATAGAGAATGAAGAGTAGTCCGGCTGTGGTAAATGAAAGGCGGTTGATGGCAGACGATATGACCATTACGAGACCCAGTTCTGCAACAATCAGAATCCACATAGGGGCACTGCTCTGTGCAAAAATCTTGTAGACGAGGTCGGAAT
>CAVHBF010000161.1:2743-3622 GCA_963634195.1 Bacteroides thetaiotaomicron
GGTCGGAATCGGAAGCCACGTAGTAGGCGGTAAGACCTGTCACTACCATGGCCAGTGTCATCCATACGTATACCTTGCGCATAAGGGCGGCGAAGGCACTCTGCGAACGTACATCATCGATTGTGATGTCATCGGGACGGTTGTAGTAGTTGTTCATAGTTGATGGTTATTTTGTGGTTGTTTGCAATGTCTGTTCCGGCATTTTTCCGGAGGACTTTATTTTCTGAAATGGAGTTTGTGCCCCATGCGTTTCTCCTTTGTGCGCAGGTATGCCTCGTTGTACTTGTTGGGTGTGATCTCGATAGGCACGTTCTCCACTATCTCAAGCCCGAAGCCGTCAAGTCCGGCTCTCTTGGTCGGGTTGTTGGTTATCAGCCGCATCTTGCCGACTCCTATCTCGCGCAGAATCTGTGCTCCTACGCCATAGTCGCGCTCATCGGGGTCATAGCCCAGATGGGTGTTGGCATCAACGGTATCGAGTCCCTGCTCCTGCAGTTTGTAGGCCGCAATCTTGGCCATCAGACCGATGCCGCGCCCCTCCTGGTTGAGGTAGAGCACCACGCCCTTGCCTTCCTTCTCAACCATACGCATGGCGCGGTGGAGCTGTTCGCCGCAGTCGCACCGCATGCTGCCGAAGATGTCGCCGGTCATGCACGAGGAGTGTACCCTGACGAGAACAGCTTCGTCTGGAGTCCATTCGCCTTTGGTGAGTGCGATGTGTTCATAGCCGTTGCTTTTCTGGCGGAACGGCGTGAGTCTGAAATGCCCGTATTCCGTAGGCAGGTCTACGGTCTCACCCTTTTCTATTATCGTTTCCTCCTTGAGCCGGAAGGCGATGAGGTCTCTGATGGATATAATCCTGAGGTCGAACTCTTCGGC
>CAVHBF010000162.1:0-3570 GCA_963634195.1 Bacteroides thetaiotaomicron
GTGTTAACCATCTCAAAAAAGTCGTAAAAACACGGGAGATAATTGCTGTCCATAGGCGGAAAAAGTGTTTCGTTCTTGCTAACTTTGCACATGAGGAATTGATATTCGCAAATTTACAAACTACCAAAATATTTATTTTCTTACCGATGACTTTAGTGATAATAATTGCATTTCTTTTGGGATACCTTTTCATCACTCTGGAGGGGAGTCTCAAGGTCAACAAAACTGCTGTCGCACTGCTTTTGAGCGTGGTTTTGTGGACGCTCTACACATTCAGTGCTGCCAGCTATCTTCCGGCAGGCGAATCGTTTGACAGCATGTTCTTGAGGCATGTGGGCGACACGAGCGAGATTATTTTCTTCCTGCTCGGCGCCATGACGATTGTGGAAGTCGTTGACATCAACGGGGGATTCAATTTCGTGCGCAACAAACTGGCCTCCAAGAGCAAGCGCTCGCTGCTGTGGAAGATTGTCTTTATCACGTTTTTCCTTTCGGCCGTACTTGACAATCTGACCACCTCCATTGTGATGGTGATGGTGTTGCGCAAACTGGTGAAGAGCAAGCAGGTGCGCATTTTGTACAGCGCAATGATAATTATTGCGGCAAATGCCGGGGGGGCTTTCTCGCCCATTGGTGATGTCACTACCATAATGCTGTGGATAAAGGGCAACATCTCTTCGCTTGGACTCATAGAGCAGCTGTTGCTTCCCTCGTTGGCCACGGTGGTGGTGCCGGGATTAGTCCTCCATTTCAGGATGAAAGGCCGTCTTGAGCCGTTGACGGAAAACGGCGAGGAACCCGCCGCCGAATCCTATGACTTTTCACTCACGCAGCGCAATGTGGTGTTCTACGTGGGAGTGTTGGGACTGATCTTCGTTCCGGTGTTCCGCAGCATTACGGGCCTGCCCCCGTTCATGGGCGTGATACTGATTCTCAGTGTGCTGTGGGTAATTACGGAATGTTTCTACAACTCGCGCAAAATCGAAAGCAACCGCGCCCAGCGCGTGAGCCGCATACTCAAGAACATAGACATGTCGACCATATTGTTTTTCCTCGGCATCCTGATGGCTGTGGCAGCTCTGGAAGAAACGGGGACTCTCCGCCGTTTCGGTGCGATGCTTGATTCCCTCACCGACGGCAACCACTATCTTGTCACCGGTCTCATTGGCGTGGCTTCGTCTGTGGTTGACAACGTGCCGCTTGTGGCCAGCTGTATGGGTATGTATGAATGCCTGCCGTCCAACCCGGATTTCTGTCAGGATGGCATATTCTGGCAGTTGCTTGCCTACTGCGCTGGTACGGGTGGCAGCATCCTTATCATTGGCTCGGCCGCCGGCGTGGTTGTCATGGGATTGGAGAAGATAAGTTTCGGGTGGTATCTTAAGCATTTCAGTATATGGGCCTTGTTGGGCATGCTCAGCGGAATGCTGATCTACTATTTCCAACGGCTGTTGTTCTTCTAGGACATGCGTCGTCAGGGTGCGCGCCCAAAGAACAGAATGTCAAAAAATCCCTTCCGGGCTTTGTTTTGCCGTCCCGGAGGGGATTTTTCCGCAACGTGGCGTAACTTTTTCCGCCGCCAATCGTTTATACCCAGAGAGATCGGACAATGGTAGATTTCAACAAAGACGTGATGCCGCTGAAGAACAGGCTCTACAGGCTTGCCTTGCGGGTGTTGCAGGACAGTGCGGAGGCGCAGGACATCACTCAGGAAACGCTTGTCAGGCTCTGGAAACGCACAGGCTCCTTTCAGACTGCCGCAGAGGCGGAGGCTTTGGGAGTGACAATATGCCGCAACCTTGCGTTTGACTCTCTCAAGAGGGCAGGACGCAACTACGAGCGGATTGACAGCCAGACAGAGTATCCCGCGTTGGAAGATGCCGTGGAGTCGCCCTATGAGAGCCTTATGCGCCGGGAGCGGAGCCAGATGCTGCTCAACAGGATCAATGCTCTGCCGCCACGCCAGAAAGAGGTTTTGCAGCTTCGCGACATAGAGGGCTACAGCTACAAGGAGATCGTTTCCGCGCTTCACCTGAGTGAGGAACAGGTCAAGGTTACTCTCTTCCGGGCCCGTCAGGCTCTCAGACTGTCGTTTAGGAAAAAAAAGGACTATGGACTATAAATACATTGAAAATCTGGTGGAACGCTATTTCAGCTGCCAGACCAACCTTGAGGAAGAAAAGATTCTGAAGAATTTCTTCATGCAGCGGAACGTGCCTGCATCGCTTGAACAATACAGGCCGCTCTTCAATGTCCTTGCGGAAGAAGGAAAAGTGGAGCTGCCGGCGGACTTCGACGACAGACTTGTGAAACAGTTGCGTCTGGTCAACAGGACTGCGACTGTCCAAGACTCATGGTTCGGTCGTATGAACCGTATGCTGACCCCGTTCTACAAGGCCGTGGCTTCTGTGGCACTTGTGATTACGGTAGGTGTGGCGGCATCAAGTTACTGGAACTCGCAGGATTCCGAACCGGTCAACTACAATTATGCCGGATATCATGACACATATTCAGACCCGCAGGTGGCATACCGGCAGGTCAGCGGCGCGCTCAAGGATCTCAGCAATGTGTTCAAAACCGATTCGGTCGCGGAGGCGGATACTGTGCTGAAGTAGGCGTGGTGTCCGTGATATTGGGCGATATGGGGAAAAACGGAATGTGGTGGAAATGAAACGGATTTTTCTGATACTTGCAGCGTTTGTCCTTGTACTGGTGCCGGCATCGGCGGAGCAGGCTTCCGGCGACAAGGATTTTGTGGCGCGCATGATGGAGCGTATGGAAGCTTGCCCCGACAGCTATCCTTCCTCCGGGTACAAGCATATAACCGTCAGCCCGGCCATGATGCGCGATGTCATTGAAATGCTTGCCTCTGCAGAAGAGGCAGATACTTCCGGGAAAACGGAAGACAGGCAAATTGTGGGCGAGTTGCTGCACAGCGTCAAGAGTCTCCGCATCCTTGTGGCTTTGGACAACGTTAGTGCTTACCGGTCACTGGCGGACAAGGTATTTCTGGACAACAGGAAAATATACAGGAAATACGAGTCGCCCGGACAGGATGGTGACAGGCACGCTGCCAGCGTATGGACACGGCAGGCAGGGAATAAGGTGGTTGAAATCATCGCACTGCTTGGCGGCGAAAATGGCGGTCTGCGCATCCTTGACTTCACTGGCGATTTCAGCAATGGGTTTATAGCCTTGCTGTCCAAATTGGCGGACTGAGAAGGATTGTATACTGCAACGGCAAGATAAATTACCGGAACTTACGAAGGGTAATGGAAAGAAAACCGATGCAGTAAACCGTCTCAACGGCATCTTTTGGCTTTCAAAGAAGCATGTGCATTGCGTAAGCCCTCACTGTAATCTTGCATACAGGACACTTCTTTCCTTTTGTTTGTTCCAAAAACGGCTTTTTGTCTTGGAATTTGTCTAAACAAAAGGCAAAAATGCATCCACATTGTTGTTTTATGACCCTATCTAGGGTCTGCTAATTTATTTCGAGCGCCCAGTCTCGTGGAGTAGCAAAAATCCCCGCGAGGCCGTCGACGATACCGAAAATCCTCTTCTTGAAGC
>CAVHBF010000163.1:0-3497 GCA_963634195.1 Bacteroides thetaiotaomicron
GTCAGGTGCAACAGATGGGAGGCCGAAGGCTTTTGCTACTACAAGATATAAATCAATTTCAATAATGAGGACGAGTATGCCAACATTATGGCTGTCAATGAGTGGGGAGAGAAAAGTGTTTTGTTTGACGGCGGATCTTATTGGCAAACCGAGTACTTGAACTGCAAAGGGTTGAAGTTTGGATATGAAGGCAAAGAATATGACATCTCTGGAACATACAGCCAAATGAATTTTGTCAAGCCTGGAGATTTGTCAAAATATACTGTCCCCTATCTGCACATTTTGGACAAACGGAGCCCGCTGTATCAGTTGGGGTTGAGGGACGGGGACAGGATTGTCACTTGTGGACAATGGAAGCTTGGGAACAGCTGCGGACTCTTAAGCAAATATTGGAACAGTGGCAATGATGGCCCTGTAACGATAAAAGTGCTGAGATGTTGCAACAACGCAAGAAAATATGTGATGATAGTCCGGACGTTGTCTTTGCCGCGGCAGTTGGGCTTGTGTTCCGAGTTCCATGAAATGGCAGTTACAAACAAGGAATACTTGCTGTTAAGAACTAGCATGAAGTAATCATGAAAAGAGGGGTTTTCTTAATATTTCTGTGTTTTTCGCTTTTGGCAAAGGCACAGCTGTCAGGGTTCAGACCAAATGAATCCACGAGATTGGTTGTTGATGTGCCCAAACAATCCAAGACCAAGGTAGTGAAAAACAGACCTCAGACCATTGTGCCCGTTGTGGACTATGTGCTGTATGGAAATGTTGACAGGAGATTTTCCTGGATAGAAGGCGTAGGCAAGCCTATTACACAAGAGGAGGCAAATCGGCTGCCGTGTTATTTCCGGCTTTCCAAAAAGAATGACAAGGGGCATTGGCAGCATATTCAGGCTATGCATGGCGATAGCTTGACGACAAGACATGATGTGAATGCCTATATCATTGATGCCCGACATGACAGTTCGCATAATCTGCGGGAATGGAGAAAACGGTTTTCCGGAGTCTGCCAGTGGTACATCACGTCAGACCTGTCTGGAGAAAATGTCGTGGAGGAGCGGGCGTATGACAAAAACGGCTATATGATTTATGGATTCCAGCCGGTCAAGAACGGCAAAAATCGTGTTGTTGCCGGTTTTATAGACGGATATGGCCGCCCTGTGGAAATTGACGAAGATTCAAGCCGCACCTATGGGAATGTGGTCATGGTAACATACAACAGAAATGGAAATGATTCTATCGTTGATTACTTTGATGGTGCAGGGTTTCGCAGGCGCAATAATGACGGGGCTGACCAGAGGCGTTATGAATATGATTGCCAAGGGTGGGTTGTAAAAAAATACTCTTGTAATGCCGCCGGCGACAGGATGATGGACAATTGGGGGATTTGCGGCAGGGTGAGAGTGTATGATGCAAATGGCAGGGATTTTACGGAGACAATCGTTGACACGGAAGGGAAGCCTATGCGTATGCCTGCCAAAAGAGCGGAATACACGGATACATTTGTCAGCTGCAGATACAAGTTCGACAAATGGAACCGTCTTGTTGAACGGACCTGTGTTGACGGGAAAGGAAATCCTGATTCGGCATTGAACGGCGTTCACCGTATTGAATACATTTATTCCGACACTGGGGATTTGATTTCGGAAAAGCATTACGATTTGGGGAACAACCTGATTAAACAGAAAGGAGAACAACATGAAAAACGGTAAGATATTCCTGTCATTGCTGATAATTGTCACCGCATTGTTTGGCAGTCCTCAATTTTCTGCTTCTCAAATCAGGAAAAGCGCGGGTATAGAAAACAACAAAAGGACAGGAGTCTATAAGCAGCCTGCCGGCAAAAAGATCCGAAAGACGACTGCAAGATCCGAAAACATTAATTTGTCAACGGAGAAGAGCAGCAAGCCGGACACGGTTTATTGTACACGGACAAAGAAACAGCACGGCTGGTTTATGCCAATGGATACCGTCAGCAAGGAATATGCGTCACATCTTAATCTGTCATTTCGGTTTACCCATAAATATCCCTCCGGCTATTGGGGCAAAATGGAGACGATCGATGGTTACGGACGGCCAACAACATCTGCGTTGTCTCCCTATATCTTGAAAGTCGGTTCTGCGGCTTGTGATGACAAAGCCCGACAGGATTGGGTGAAAAAAGTGGAGAAGGGCTGTATCTATGAGTTTGTTGCTGACCCTTCCGGCAAGGTTGTTGTACAGGAAAGGGCATACGACAAAGACATGAACTTGATCTATGCTTATTCCCGTGTTCCGATAGGAAAAGGCGTCTTTGTCGGCTCCTACAAGGATTCTTATGGGCTTCCCGCGGAAATGAGAAAAGACTCGGCTTGTTCTTACGGAACGCTTGTGCGCCTCACGGAGGATCAGTGGGGTAACGATTCCATAGTGGAATATACGGACTCCAAGGGGAAAACCAAGCCTAATTCTGATGGCGTTGCCATGGAAGTGTATGTCTGTGACAAGCACGGGCATCTTTTGAAGCAGCAGTCAAGAGACCTTGGAGGCAAACTTGTAAGGGACAATTGGGGCAATTGCGGCATTGAATATGTTTGGAACGATAAACATCAGCTTCTTTGTGCGACATACATGGATGAACATTGGAAGCCTATGAAGATGCCGGACAAAAGATTGGCTGACGTTGGAGATAAAGTTGGAACGGAAAGGACATGCTACAAGTATGATGCCTATGGCAGACAGACTGATGAATGTTTTTTTACGGGGGATGGTGTTGTGGATACGAATGATTACGGGATTCATCATATTCACTATGATTTTGACGACAAAGGCAATGTTGAAGGAATTGCGAAATATGATACAACGGAGAGTCTTGTAAATGATTTTGCGGGAACGGCTCGGTATATACTCCAATATGACAGTGAGGGTAGGCTGCTGAGAGCGGAATTCTATGACTGTAATATGAAACCCGCAGCCAAGGACAATTCTCTTTCGAAGAGGATAAAAGAATATGACGAGAAAGGAAACTTGTTGGTTGAAAGGAACTGTTTTGTCAGCAACGGGGTTGAACGTGTGGCTTATGAAAAAGTGAGAAACAAAAAAATCATAAGCGAACGATGGGAAACGGGCAGCAGAATAGATTCTTTGGATGATAAAGGAAGAATGCTCTCCACAACATACAGGGATTCTTCCGGACGGCTGTCAGACAATGACAACAAATATGCCATTGCCCGATACACATATGAGGATTCTCCAGGAAGAGCCGTTAGTACAACATCCTATTTTGACAAAAATGGAGACCTGTGTAATAGTCTTGACGGGAGGTGTGCAGTGTGGCGGATGGTTGTTGACACCCTTTCTGGTGGCAGATATAGAAGATTCAATAAAAAATATGATGCAGGCGGCAATCTGGTAGAGACATATCTCCAAGATTATGACAATGACGGCAATTTGGCAGGGCAGAATGACGCAAATGCTTTTGGTGTAATCTGTCGGGCAGGCGGCTCGGGAGCGCGCTATTACAG
>CAVHBF010000164.1:0-3495 GCA_963634195.1 Bacteroides thetaiotaomicron
CAGCAGAAAGATGAACAAGGCTACAAAACTGTATTACTGGGGATGGCGGCATCCGAGATTCCGTGGTGCGGTGAGTAAACTGCTGAGGCTGATGTATTCGTGCGACATTGGCTTCCCCGACAAAATGGGGGGGGTAACAGCTTTGAACACAACGCGTTAGGTATTGTAATATCCCGGGAGGCCACCGTCGGGAGCAATTGCCGCATCTACCAGTATGTCACCATAGGGGCGGGTTGTGGCGGCTACCCCACAATAGGCGACAACGTCACCATTTATGCCGGTGCCGTACTTTGCGGCAGGATACGGATAGGCAACAATGTCACCATAGGGGCGAACTCCTTTGTCAACAGGAGTTTTCCCGACAACGTGACAGTTGCAGGTGTCCCCGCGAAAATTATAACAAAAAGAGACATTGGAACGGAGTGCAGCGGAACGGCCAAAAGCAAGAGGCATTGAGAGACTCGGGTGACAGCCTGTTTTTCTCGTTTCTGCGCGTCTCGGCAGGCACGGCGGACAAGCTGTCGCATACGCCGTCTTCCGCAGAATGGCAGATGCTTTACAGGCAGGCCGAGAGACAGGCACTGTCGGGCATTTGTTTCAATGGCGTGCAGAGGATATGCAAGGAGCGTCCCGGACAAGCCGCCAATCTGCCCGGTGACCTCAAGATACGATGGCTCGGAGTGGCGGCAAACATACAGAGACGCAACGAGACAATGGACGTGTACACCGCAAAGGCGCTTGGCTTCTTCAGGGAGAGCGGATTCCCCTGCCAGGCGCTGAAGGGGCAGGGGATAGCCCTGCTTTACGGCCAGTTGGCACAACTGAGGCAGAGCGGCGACATCGACGTGTGGCTTGCGGGCGGCAGGAAGAAAATATATGCACTCAGCCGCAAGACGCTGGGCAACATTACCGGAGCCAACTACCATCACATACATTTCCCGATATACGACGGCGTGGACATAGAGGCGCATATATATCCCTCGTTTCTGTCAAGCCCGTTCCGCAACGCACAGCTGCACCGGTTCTGCAGACAGTACCGGCCGTCTGACGGGGGCGGCGATTATCCGTCACTGGCCTTCAACCGTGTCTTCATCCTTTTGCATTGCTACCGCCATCTGTGCGGCCACGGTGTCGGAATGCGCCAGCTCATGGACTACTATCATGTACTGGACAAAGGGTTTTCGGAAGAAGAACGGCTGGAGACGCTCAAGTGGTGCGGAAGGCTGGGGATGGGAGGCTTTGCCAAAGCCACCATGTGGCTGATGAAACACATATTCGGACTCGCTGACAGCAAACTCCTTTGCGAGCCGGACGAGAAGGAAGGCAGATTCCTGCTGGACGAAACAATGCACACCGGCAACATGGGGAAAAGCGACACGCGTTTCCAGTGGGGACAGAGTACCGCTTTTTCCCGTTTCGTGGCCAACCAGAAAAGAAGCCTGCACTTGCTGGCCCATTATCCGCAGGAAGTGTGTTGGAGTCCTTTCTTTGACATGGTCCGCTTTGCATGGCTGAAATGCAAAGGCCTGTAAATACTGCCTTTTGACTTTGCGGGAAAAAGGAATGTGTGCTGCATCACGACATCTGCGGCACACAGACGGCGTTTGTGGAGGATGCAGTGTGTCATGTTGTGGGAAAAGGCCATGAAGTGACGCCTGTATCCAACCGCCAGCATGGGCGCAACACGGTAAAGTCAAACAACGACATTGACGGTATTCCTGCGGTGCGCAAAGTGCTGACGGGAAGTGAGCTGTAGATCAGTCTAACTGGGTGAAATTCTTAGATGAGGCATGATGCAATCCAAACCAACGGGAGATTGCTACTGTCACGAATAAAGGGACGGATGGCTTACAACGATCTGTATGCCTGTATGATGCAAAAGCATAAAATTCTTTACTCCCCACCCGGGTGGCGGCTTTAGCGCAGAGCGATATTGCGGTGGGGAACTTCCTTTTTTTTTGTTTTCTCAGTGTGTTGTCTGAAATCGGGTGACGGTTTCGGGTGGATACAGTGTCTATTTCCTCCATTCATTATGTACAGACGGTTTTTCAAGCGATTCATTGATTTTTGGATTGCGCTTGTTGCGTTGATTTGCATCAGCCCAGTGCTAATAGTAGTAACCATCTGGCTTCACTTTGTCAACAAGGGGGCGGGGGCGTTTTTCTTCCAAGAAAGGCCGGGCAAGGACGGCAAGATATTCAAGGTGATAAAGTTCAAGACGAT
This sequence comes from Bacteroides thetaiotaomicron, assembly GCA_963634195.1. Lineage (GTDB taxonomy): Bacteria > Bacteroidota > Bacteroidia > Bacteroidales > Bacteroidaceae > UBA6382. The sequence goes on from CAVHBF010000164.1 coordinate 2,224, forward strand.
GACGGACGAAAGGGGACCTGATGGTGAGCTGCTTTCCAATGCAGAACGGTTGACAAAGGTCGGTCGCTTTGTTCGTGCCGCATCGCTTGATGAGTTGCCTCAGTTGATAAATGTGATAAAGGGTGACATGGCACTGATTGGGCCGCGCCCGTTGTATATATGGTTTCTGCCACTATATAACGAGACACAGATGCGTCGTCATGAAGTACGTCCAGGCATTACTGGTTGGGCACAAGTGAATGGAAGAAATTCCGTTTCGTATGGTAATAAGTTCAAGTATGATGTGTGGTATGTTGACAACCTTTCATTCATGCTTGACCTGAAGATACTGTATATGACCATGAAGACTGTGATTTCTCATAAGGACATCGGCAGTGAGCTTCAAGACGAAGTTGACGACCTTGGTTGGGATGCTCATAGGAAAGAAGCCATTGAACTATTTGAGAAGAATTTTAGAAACAAATATTAAAATCAACAAGTATGCAAACAAGAGTTTATTTACGGGCTTTCGAGCCTGATGATTACAAAACGACCATCGCTTGGCGTAATGATTCTGCCATTTCCGACTGTCTGGGGGGGGGGTAAAAATGTTTGTTTCCGAGGCAAGGGAATCAAAATGGATAGAAGATACCATATTTCACAGTCAGGATATTAAGCTGGCTGTTTGCCTTAATGACAACAACCTCCACATTGGCAACGTCTATCTCACAGGTCTTAATTATATAAACCGTACAGGAGAATCGCATGTCCTTATAGGCAATAAAGACTATTGGAAACAAGGATATGGGAGTGAGGCTCTACTACTGATGCTCCATTATGGTTTCGAAGAGAGAGGTCTGAACAGAATATATGCCCACGTCAATTCAGATAATACAGCTTCGTTACGGATGCTGGAAAAATGCGGCTATCAACGGGAAGGCGTGTTGCGGCAAGCGATTTTCAAAAACGGTCGTTTTAAGGATGTTGTTGTTGCGTCGATTCTGAAAGAAGAATTCATCGAATGAACAACAAATAAATAATTATGGACAAAAAGAAAATCTTCATTTTTGGTGCAACGGGCAATGTCGGTTCTTATCTGACCCTTTATGCACTTGGCTTTTTTAACAAGGACGAATACGAGGTGATTGCGTCTGGACGCAGGAAGACCGATTTCTGGAATTAAGAGGGAAATGAACTTGATTTCACGTTTTGAATGAGAGAGTTCGGTTCAGACTTCCATTATGTAGATTCATACAATTCCGGCAGGACACACCTTACGGATATGTTTCAAGG
>CAVHBF010000165.1:0-1586 GCA_963634195.1 Bacteroides thetaiotaomicron
ATATTTGACAGTGTGTTTGTGCTGGGTGCGGATTCCGTCACAATGTCAGCGATTGACACTGCAGTAGTAAAGCCCCTTGAATGGCCAATGTCAATGACAGTGGGTATAGACAAGCTACTTGAAGATCCTATGTTTGAACGTTCACAGGTGGCAGTGGTGATTTATAATCTTGATGCTGATTCAGTGATGTACAATTATATGGGCCGCCAGCTTATGCGCCCGGCATCAGTGATGAAACTCTTCACGGCCTGCACTGCCCTTGATAATCTTGGAGGCGGGTATCTGTTCAAAACCAACCTGTACTATAAGGGCAGCATAGTTGATTCAGTGCTCTGTGGAGACATATATATCAAAGGCGGTTTTGACCCCATGTTCGGTTATGATGATATGTATTCGTTTGTGGAGAGCATCAAGTCAAATGGCATAACTGAGATAAAGGGTAGAATATATGCCGATGTGTCGTTCAAGGATACCCTTAAGTGGGGCGAGGGATGGTGTTGGGATGATAAGGAGACGACTTTGACCCCGCTGCTCTATGACGGCAAGGACGTGTTTATGGCAAAATTCATGCAGCGCCTCACGCTTGAAGGTATAAGACATCCAAATGCGTTTGTATCCGGGCGTGCTGAGGGTGACAGTCTTATGTTGCTTGACGTAAGGTCTCACTCCATTGAACAGATGCTTACACACACCATGAAAGCTTCCGACAACCTCTATGCAGAGTCATTGTTCTATCAACTCGGGGCCAAGAGCAGTGCACCGTATGCCAGCACGAGGCTGTCGGTAAGTAAGGTCAATGGACTGATAAGTAAACTGGGGTTTGACCCGTCGGAATATACGGTGGCCGACGGCAGCGGTCTGTCGCTATACAATTATGTGACACCAAATTTGGTAATAGGACTGTTGAAGTATGCATGGAAAAACAAGAATATCTACAACAACCTGTACCCTACACTGCCCGTGTCTGGTGTTGACGGTACTCTGAGCAACCGCATGGCAAACACTCCTGCCGAATATGTTATACATGCCAAGACCGGCACTTTGCGCAAGGTGAGTACTTTGGCGGGCTATGCCACGACAGTCAACGGTATCAATCTGGCATTCTGTATATTCAATCAGGGTATTCTGAATGCCGCAGAGGGAAAAAGTTTTCAGGACAAGGTGTGTGTATTGATGACGGAATAGAAAACCTGTGTATGGCTTGAAAACATCCATAAATAAACCAAGGTGAAAAAGACTGCGTTGATTTTATTGGCGGTTCTTTGTTCCTTTATGACCGCAAGGGCGGTATTGAAGGAAAAAGACCTTAACCAGACAATATCCGTGCTGAGGGCGGAATTGGAAAACTCATTCAAGGAACAGAAAGCGTTTGTATCACGCTACAACGATATGGTAAGCCGCCAGCACAGGAAAATGGTGGATATCATGGAGCGCAGTTATCAGATTTCCCTAATGCTCTATTCCCAAAAGGAAGACTACACATTTGATCTTAGCTATGCCTGTCATGAAGCTACGGAGCAATATCGCGAGTTCAAACTCAACCGGATGCCTTTTGACAAGATTGTAGTGAGGCTCAACGCCGAGAT
>CAVHBF010000165.1:1596-3479 GCA_963634195.1 Bacteroides thetaiotaomicron
GAGACTTTGGTCAACCTGCCTCCTTCAAAAAATGGACTCTCACCAGTTGCAGATAGTCTGAAGCCTGTAAAAAACACCGGAAAAATGCCTTTTGTCCTTAGTGGGCAGAGCCAGCGTCACCGTGACGTGTGCATAGAACTTGCCACTAAAATGCGCAACAACCTTATGGCGATGAAATCTGGCATAGAGAAAGACAAACGATATTATTCGCACATAGAAAAACGGCTCAAGCGTATCAATGACTATGCTGAAAAACGCTATGCCGATATTCAACAGAGCATTTTTGTCAACGGGGGCAACAGTTATTTTTCGGTGCTCGGCAACATTGGCAGATACTTTGACGTTGCCAAAACTGATGCAGAGGAAAAATACCGGTCGGAGAGTATCAATACCAAAGAAGGAGTGCAAATCAAGGTCAAGTCGCAGTGGCGTGGACCCATCGTGCTGTTTTTGGCGGTATTTGTGTTGTTCTACCTTTGCGTGGCCTCCGTGTTGAGCGGAGTGATAGTGAAGTGGGTTGTGCCCAAACGGTTTCGAACTGAGGAATTCATGAAGAAGAAGGTGTGTATCATGCTGGTGGCCGCAGTGGTGATATTCGCATTGGTGCTGTCGGCTGTCAGGATGCTTATGGGGCATCACAATTTCATACTGATGGCGAGTAGTCTTCTCATAGAGTTGGCATGGCTCATAGGGGTGATTCTCGTGTCGCTGCTCATACGTCTCAACGGCAACCAGATCAAAAGCGGTTTCAGAATTTACGCACCAGTGATGATAATGGGGTTCATCATAATCACGTTCCGCATAATTTTCATACCCAACAATCTTGTCAACCTTGTCCTGCCGCCGGTATTGCTTGCCGTGAGTGTATGGAATTGGTTTGTGGTCATGCGTAACAACAGCAACATACCGCGCAGCGATGTGTTCTATACTTGGATTTCCATTGTAATGATGGCTGTTTCTACCGTGGCATCGTGGGCGGGTTATACGCTGCTGGCTGTGCAGATACTGATTTGGTGGCTTTTCCAGCTTTCCGGAATTCAGACCATCACATGCCTGTTCTACCTGCTCGGCATCTACGAACTGCGCTACCTGTCCGGCAAAACAAAGGGGCTTGTGCCTGCCTTTGCCGTCAATGGTGTAAAACAGGCGGAACAAAACGGCGACACCAAGGCTAAAGCTCTCAAAAAGCTGAAAGAAAACCGTGCCGACTACATAGACAGGACGTGGTTCTTTGATTTCATATACATGGCGGTGGTGCCCGTATTGGGCGTGATATCAATTATCTTGTCCATCTGGTGCTCAGCAGACGTGTTTGACCTTACTGGATCCATCTTCAAGGTGTTCTTCATCAATTTTATCAACATTCCGGGAGTCATATCGCTGTCGCTACAGAAGCTGGTGATGGCCATGTCAATGTGGTTCTTGTTCAGGTACATCAACTACCTGCTCAAGGCTTTGTACAGAAAATACAAGAAGCCCGGTAAGGCTTCGGGCAACAAGCCGAATTTCACGCTGGCTAACAATGTAATAGGTATTCTGGTATGGGGCGGATATGTTGTAATATGTATGATAATGCTCCACATTCCCGCCGGTGCCATTGAGACGGTTTGTACAGGTCTGGCCGCCGGTCTCGGATTTGCCATGAAAGACCTGCTTGAGAACTTCTTCTATGGTATTTCGCTGATGAGTGGTCGCGTCAGAGTAGGTGACTTCATAGAATGTGACGGAATCAGGGGTAAGGTGGAAAGCATTACCTACCAGAGTACGCAAATTGTAACGTCAGATGGCTCTGTCATGGCGTTTCTCAACTCGGCACTGTTCAACAAGAATTTCAAAAACCTTACGCGCAACAACAGCTATGAATTTGTCAAACTGCCCGTGGG
>CAVHBF010000166.1:0-3475 GCA_963634195.1 Bacteroides thetaiotaomicron
AAGTAAAACTCATATCACAGCCTATCTATTGACAATGTGGTACCTCAACTCACCGCCTTTCAAAAATGTGCCCCCTTTAATCGATAGTTCTTAATTTTCTGTTGTATGGCATTTGTAGAAAGAGATATCCTCCAACAAAAAGTTGCTGGAGGATACCACATGCAATAAGTTAAAATGTTTGCTTTCGGTGCCTATCCGATATAAAGGAACAAGAAAAGCTGTCAGAGGAGTGTTAGCGCCGGGAGAAATTAGCCACTCCGGGCCGGGAGAAAATCGCCAATTTTGGCCGGACGAAAATCACCAATGACAATTTCATGAAATCCTTTACACTGAGAGCGTAGCCAGTCCTCGGTGAAAGGAGGCATCATGAAAAAACCGAACTTAGCAGCTATGAACCCAGCGGTGGCAAAGGCCATTGAGCAGATGATGGCTGAACAGGGAGACAGGTTCTCTCTGGAGAAAATCAACCTTGCAGACCTTGAACGCCGCACAGGGATTTCACGTGCCAAGCTACGGCGCATAAAAGAACATGACTTCGAGGAAGTCCAACACGCATCGAAAGGCCGCAAGGCTGCGGCCACGCTCCTGAGTGGCTATACCGGTATTCTGGATGGCTTGCTCAAGGCCGGTGTTGTAAATTCGGTCGTTTGTCTTGCTAAACTCCGCGAGGCAGGTTTTTCTGGCGGGAAAACCACCGTCAAGGAATACATCGCAGCTCACCAGCACCTTGTTCCTGCCCCTCGCCATGCGGTTGAACAGCAGGGAAACCGTGGACGCCGGTACTCTACTGCGCCCGGAGAAGCATTCCAGATGGACTGGGGCTTTACAAAGGTGCAGGCTTACGATGGAAAAGAGTACAACGCCGCCTGCTTCGCAATGATTTGCCACCACTGCGGGCAGCGGTATGTGGAGTTCTTCCCCAATGCAAAACAGGAAAACCTGTTCATTGGGATGGTTCACGCCTTTCGCTACATGGGCATCCCCAAGTACGTCCTTACGGACAACATGAAGAGCGTGGTCGTCCGACGCGACCAAGAAAGCAATCCCGTCTGGCAGAAGGATTACGAGCAGTTCATGAAAACCGTGGGGTTTCAGACTAAACTCTGCAAGCCACGGCATCCCTTTACGAAAGGCAAAGTGGAGCGTTTGGTACGGTTTGTAAAGGAAAATTTCCTCGCTGGACGTGAGTTCTGGAACGTGACCGATTTGAACTGCGCCGCTTTGGATTGGTGCAATGAACAGAACACTTCTTACCACAGAGGCATTGGAGTTCCGCAGGACATTCACACGGAGCGATGCGCAAAGGTGGTCTCTGCGCTGGATGACAGCTACGAGCTTCTATTCTATCTCTGTCCGGAGCGCCGGATATCCTTTGACGGGTTTGTGAGCTATGAAGGACGCCGCTTCGGCGTCCCCTACACCTACCACGGGAGAACGGCCCGTGTGCTGCGTGACGGCGATACGCTGTATATCTACTCCAGCGGGCTGGACACTCTTCTGACCACGCACAAAGTAACGTGGGCGCGCCGTGACAGCTTTTGCGAGGACCAGTATGCGTTGCCAGAGCAGCCGGAAGAGTTTCCTACTATGCCAGTAAAGGCGGTGATTAAGCAACTCCCGGAGCCGCCCCGCGACCTCTCCTTTGAGAAGTTTAACTTCAGTAAGAGCGTACTTCATTAAAATGTCTGAGTTGCGCGACAGAATGACTGACGCTCGGCGCTCTGGCCGTGAAAGCACACTTCTCTCGTCCCTTGTCCGCCCTTCCTGTCTGATTATTGATGAAGTGGGACATTGCGAATTTGACAAGGAGAACACGCGGCTATTCTTTGACATGGTAGACCGCCGCTACCAGAAGGATGGCTATTACAACATGGTATTCACCAGCAACCGTGACCCCGCTCAGTGGCAAGAGAACTTCTGCGAGAACGACTCTCTCCTGTGCGCTCTTGACCGCATCTTTGATGATGCGATTGTCTTTGCGATTAAGGGCGAGAGTTTCCGTGGCCGCCGACTTGAAACGGTCTCTCTGCGGACGACCGCAGCCTCTCCGGCAACCGGCCACAAAAACGACACCTAAAATCTATATCCGAACCGGGGCTGGCTACACCATCCGGATACGGATTGGCGATTTTCGTCCGGCTGAAATTGGCTGTTTTCTCCCGGCTCAAAATGGCGATTTTCTCCCGGCGCTAACAGGAGTACTCCCATTTTTTGTATTTATGCCAGATTCGCAGGAATCAAATACATAACAGGATATGGTTCATCTACACCTGGCGGATGCTCCGACTCTACTGCAACAAAATCACCAATACAAACTGTTGTATCAATGTACGATGATTCATCTATGGTAAATGAAGCTGAGAATATCAATGCCGCAAAAGGACTTGGGTGGTATGCAATTAACTTCTATAACGCCTCTTCCTCTGATAGCATAGAAGCCTTTATCACTAAGCTAAAACAAATGCACATTTTACCTGCAGACTATGCACAAACTAAAAATGCTGATGTAGGTGTAAGCGCAACTATCAGAGGTGAAGTGTGGCATTATATGGGCTATGAAAATGGAGTCGTGTGGTTTGAGCCTACGGTTAAGACAATTGTCAGCAGTTCAAAGACGATGGCACAAGTTACGGTTTCGATGGAATGTAGATACAATGATACAGACTGCTTGATGACATAGGACGGAACGTCGAGCAGAAAAGCGTCTGAGGAAAAAGCTAATACAGTATTGATTAACTCTTCTATTCCTAAATACAATACTGACGCTCAAATTGCAGTATTTTCCTCGCAAGGAGCAACATATTCCAAATCAGATGTTCTTTACATGACCACGTTGCTGTAACAGAAATTTCGGCATATCCGCGCTTTGAATCTGGGCAAATGCAATCACCTCATTAGAGATTCAGCACCAGCTCCATGAGCAGATACTCTTCCCAAACGCAAAAAAGAAGCCACTCTATCGAGTGACTTCTCTTCATGTTGGCGCTACCTATCTTTCCGGGCCGTCTCCAGCCAAGTATTGTCGGCAGAAGCGAGCTTAACTTCCGTGTTCGGGATGGGAACGGGTGGACCCTCGCCCTAATCAGCACCAACTATTTATGTCATCGAGTTCCCTCGAAAACAACTTGTATGATAAACCAAAGCTCCCGCTTTGTCAATATCCTTGGTACACCTTCAGGGACTCGAACCCTGGACACCCTGATTAAGAGTCAGGTGCTCTACCAGCTGAGCTAAAGGTGCATGTCTTCAAATCGAACCTTCAAAACCGAACAATGTAACTCAAAGCTCCTCTCAAGGCCTTGCCTGCTTCTTTCGTAGGTCAAGCCCTCGGACTATTAGTACCGATCAGCTCCACACATTACTGCGCTTCCACCTTCGGCCTATCAACCAGATCGTCTTTCTGGGTCCTTACTCCTTAAAGGATGAGAGATCTCATCTTAGGGGGAGTTTCACGCTTAGATGCTTTCAGCGTTTA
>CAVHBF010000167.1:0-3460 GCA_963634195.1 Bacteroides thetaiotaomicron
CTGTCAATGTCAAATCTACGTTCTCTCCAAACAAGGAGGAAGTCTTCTCTATCTCCACCATTTCCTGTTTCTGGAGGGAATGGCGGTTATCCTTGAAATCGTTCATCACCCTGCGGCGTTTCCTGCGTGGATAAATGTTTCTCGCCTCGTATGTCAATGACGTATTGCAGTTTCCTGTTAAATCGTAACCAATGGTATATGTCAGTACGCGGTCAAAATCATCTTGAACGAGTTTGCTGATGCGCTGAATACATGGCAAATGCTTGTTGGCATCTTCATACTTCAACAGATGTTTTCTCAACCTAAACACATCTCGCTCCTCATTCGAATCATAATTGTCGCGGTCGTGGAAGAAATCGTGTACTTTCTCCAAGAAGTCATAGATATCCTTGCATTTCAGTGAACTAGCAAAAGCATTCAGATCTTCGCCATAGAAGAATTCCTTCCCTTCATCGGTCAATCCAATCTCATCCTCGTCTTCCAACTCGCAAAGTCCTAACTTTTGTAATATGTGTTCTCCCTTCATGATACTTTTCCTTATCGACATGCGTTGATGCATATTGGAAAAGATGTCTCTCATTGTGCTGCTGATGGTGGATTTTCCTTGGCCGTCTGTATTGAAGTTGTCGAAGCAAATAACATAATAGAGCGTCCGGTCAAGAATGTTGGGAACGTCGGCTTTCAGATTTTCCACTAACGGCAGATGCGGATTGCCAAGCTCCTGTTTCTCTACAAACAATGTTAGGTCATCTGTCACCACCTCGTCATCACACGCTTTATCCGCAATGGCACTGCAAAACTCATATTTGTCCATCTCCGCATTGCTCACCTCTACTCGTCTGGCGGTCACTGGTTCATTGTCTATAACGGCTGCCATTATGGTGTCGCTGACGGAAAAATTCTGACGGAGGATATTCCTGTCCCGTCTTCCGCGTCTAACAAGGTATCCTTTGTTTTCAAGGGATTTCAGTGCGGGGACATATTCTATCATATCAAGGGAAGAGCACTCGAAGTAGTGGGCTAAGTCATCCATGTTGGATACTTGGTCTCTGCAACTGAGGTCAAATTGGGCAACAAAGAGATATACTTCCTCCAACGTGCTCAGGCCTACCTTTTGCATAATGCCTTGAAAAATTTCCTGTGTTTTAGCTGCGCCCAATCGTTGAAGTTTGCTACCCACCAACTTCCTTGCAGCTTCCTTTGTGTACTGAATGCTTGTCTTTGCCATATTCTGTGCTCATTTTTAATGATTGTGGTGCAAAGATACAGCGCAGGGTATGCCAAAAAGAGGTGTAGGTTTGTAAAATGTCCGTATTTTGCTAAAGAAGAGCCCAAGATGTTCTCCTTTAGCGAAATCGCGAAAATCCGCCAAATACCGAAAGATTTATAGAAATAAAAATCCCGCATAACTCATTGAGTTACACGGGATAGTTATGTATGGTTATGTTTTGTCTATCTTAGACTACTTGACCTCCTCAAAGTCGGCATCCTGGATGTTGTCCTTGGAATCGCCTTGACCGCCGGCTTTCGTCCCGCTCTGAGCATTGGTTCCTGCGCCAGTCTGCGCTCCGGCACCCGGCTGTGCACCGGCCTGCTGGTACATCTCAGCGGAGGCTGCCTGCCATGCCTGATTGAGACCTGCTATGGCGGTGTCGATGGCTGCGGTATCTCCACTCTTGTGGGCATCTTTCAGCTGCTGGAGAGCAGTCTCTATAGCACCTTTCTTGTCGGCCGGGAGCTTGTCGCCAAGTTCCTTAAGCTGGTTCTCGGTCTGGAAAATCATGGAGTCCGCCTGATTCTTCTTGTCGATGGCCTCGCGTTCTTTCTTGTCGGCCTCCGCATTGGCCTGCGCTTCGGCTTTCATGCGGTCGATCTCCTCCTTGGAGAGTCCGGAAGAGGCCTCTATGCGTATGGCCTGCTCCTTGCCCGTTGCCTTGTCTTTGGCGGACACGTTGAGAATTCCGTTGGCATCAATGTCAAATGTCACTTCAATCTGTGGCACTCCCCGGCGCGCCGGTGCGATGCCCTCAAGGTTGAACTGTCCGATGGACTTGTTCTGGGCAGCCATCGGGCGTTCGCCCTGCAGTACGTGTATGGTCACAGCCGTCTGGTTGTCGGCGGCGGTAGAGAACGTCTCGCTCTTCTTGCATGGTATGGTGCTGTTTGCGTCGATGAGTTTGGTCATCACGCCACCCATGGTCTCGATACCGAGGGTCAGCGGTGTCACGTCAAGCAACACGATGTCACCCACGCCTTCTTCCTTGTTGAGGATTGCTCCCTGAATGGATGCACCCACGGCCACAACTTCGTCGGGGTTGACCCCTTTTGACGGTTCCTTGCCGAAATAGTTCTTGACCAGAGTCTGCACGGCCGGTATACGGCTTGACCCGCCCACGAGGATTACCTCGTCAATGTCGGATGTCTGTATCTTGGCGTCGCGTATGGCGTTCTGGCAGGGCTGCAGACAGGCCTGTATCAGGTTGTGGGCGAGCTGCTCAAACTGTGAGCGGGTAAGCGTCTTGACCAGATGCTTGGGCACTCCTCCCTCAGCCGATATGTACGGAAGGTTGATTTCCGTGGAAGTGGTGCTGGAAAGCTCTATCTTGGCTTTTTCGGCAGCTTCTTTCAGACGCTGCATGGCCATGGGGTCCTTGGAGAGGTCAAGCCCTTCATCGGCCTTGAAGCCGCTAACGAGCCAGTCTATGATCACCTGGTCGAAGTCATCGCCGCCCAGATGGGTGTCGCCGTTGGTGGAGAGCACCTCAAACACGCCGCCACCGAATTCAAGTATCGAGATATCGAAAGTTCCACCACCGAGGTCAAACACGGCGATCTTCATGTCCTTGTTTGCCTTGTCAACACCGTAGGCGAGGGCTGCGGCTGTAGGCTCGTTGACGATACGGCGCACGTTGAGACCAGCTATCTGACCGGCCTCCTTGGTGGCCTGACGCTGTGAGTCGGAGAAATATGCCGGCACGGTGATGACGGCTTCGGTCACTTCCTGCCCGAGGTAGTCTTCGGCGGTTTTCTTCATTTTCTGAAGTATCATCGCCGAGATTTCCTGCGGCGTGTACTTGCGCCCCTCAATGTCCACGCGGGGGAAGCCCCCCTCGTTTACCACCGAAAACGGCATGCGGGTAACTTCCTTGGCGCACTGTTCGTAGGTTTCGCCCATGAACCTCTTGATGGAGTAGATGGTGTTCTTGGGGTTTGTGATAGCCTGACGCTTGGCGGGATCGCCAATTTTGCGCTCGCCGTCCTTGGCGAATCCAACTACCGAAGGCGTAGTGCGCTTGCCTTCGCTGTTCGCTATCACAACGGGTTCGTTGCCTTCGTATACGGCAACACACGAATTCGTTGTTCCGAGGTCAATTCCAATAATTTTTCCCATAATTTTATTTTTTTTGTTTGTATTCTTTGTTGTTTCGGTTTCTAAGCCCGTACTCCTATATACAAAAGG
>CAVHBF010000168.1:0-3268 GCA_963634195.1 Bacteroides thetaiotaomicron
GCCATTTACAACGACGGAGCTCTCGTGAGGTGGAAACCTTTTGATCCCCTTGATTTCAACCTTATCTATTATATGTCAGACGCAGGCAACGACAACTGGAATGTTTTTTCAGCATTGGGTCAGACGTACATCAACAAGGGTGCGAAAAGCTACAACACGAACATTTCAACATCAAGAATCCCCACTACCACCCAGACGTTCACGCAAACAAGCGAAGGCAAGTTCTGTTTTAATTTCACTGACAACCTGTATGTATATTCTGTCGTTGCGGGACACAACGGAACAAATGACGACAGCGGATACCTGAACATTTGGGGCACTCCATCGGAAGCAAAAAAGTACGGAGTAAACGTATGGTACATCAAATCCGTTCCTGACAGTATTCTGGTCAGATTCTTCCGCACGCAAGAAGGGGCTTTGGCAAAGTGCCTTGACTACGACAACCTTGCAAGCGGCATGACCACGGGGACAGCCCCCGGATATTATCTGAAAGAGAACCTGCAAGCTTTCAGAGAAAAAATCAGTGAGGCCAGAACCAAACTGACAGACAGCCAACTTACGGACGAGCAGCGGTACACAACCGTAACAGAACTGGAGGAAGAATGCCGCAAAGCCAAAGAAACCGTTCCGATAGCAGACGGCTATTACTACATCCTCAACACCAATGAAAACTACATAAAAAAGCACGGGAACAAAGCTGCCATATACACAGCTCCGAACTATCCTGTCTCCAAAGACAGGTCTGCCTGCCTCTACAATGCGCTCGACAGGAACAACGCCAACTACATTTTCAAGGTAACAAAGAAGCAAGGCAAATATATCATTGAAAACGCGTACACGCACTGGTATCTGGACATTGCCGACGGAACACACGCCAATGACATACTGGGCTGTACGAGAGAACAGGCTTCCTTGCAGAACATCACGTGGCACGACTCCGGTTCTTTTTTCATATCAGACACTACTGACTGCAACGGCATTGTCCTGTCGGATGCCGTTTCTTACGAACGGCAAAAACTTGTCGCGACAGAATCCATGAGCGCAACTGCCAGCAACACAAACATCTGGACACTGATACCCCTTGCGCAAGACGAAGCCGAGAAGATCATGGAAAGCCAGAAGAACACCGATGCCGAAACCGCCGAGGCTTTCTGCCGCATGGTCAACTACAAGGATTCCACAGAAAGCGTATATGACAACATCGCAGACAGCGCAGGTGTAAAATACGACATGGACGCAGTGGCAGAACTCATCTCAAGACACAGAATCATAGACAGCTATATAACGTCACGCGGATACGATATAACCACAACGGCCAAAGAATACGAAGCCGCCACGACAGGACTTGAAAAAGCCCTTGAAGACGCTCTGAACTCGACGCCCGACGATCCAACTGAGCTCCCCTTGCAAGGCACACCGGTGGGAGCCGTTTCCGTAGACTATTCCACAAACCTGTCTTCCACCACAGTAAATACGCCAAAAGAAGTCTTTGACAATGATTTCACGACAATCTACGCATCCTACGAGAGAAGTACGGGGTTCGTGGGAATGGACTTGGGAAAGCAGTATGTAATAACAAAAGTGGCCTATGCACCACGCCAAAACTGGGCGGGACGCATGGTTCTGGGAGTCTTTGAGGGCGCGAACAAGGCTGATTTCAGCGACGCCGTACCGTTCCACATAATCAAAGACACGCCGGAATACAACAAGATGACTTATGCAAAAGTAAATTGCAGCCGTGGATTCCGATACGTCAGGTATGTCGGCCCTAATGACGCACGATGCAATATCGCGGAGTTAAGGTTTTACGGAACGGAGAGCAGCGGAGACGACAGCCACCTATACCAATTGACCAACTTGCCCCTGGTCGTGATACGCACAGCGGAAAACGTTTCGGAAGTAACGTCCAAGACGACATGGCTGCAAGGGCACATAAACATCATTTCCGAAAACGGAACTTCCCTAAAAACGGACAGTGTAGCCGTACGCGGAAGAGGGAACGGAAGCTGGAGTTTTGAAAAAAAACCATACAAGATAAAGCTCCAGAACAAATCCAGACTGCTCGGTATGCCGGCAAAAGCCAAGGAATGGACTCTTATAAACAATTACGGTGACAAGTCCCTCATCCGCAACAACGTGGCATTCTGTCTGAGCAACATCTTTGAAATGGAGTACACTCCCGCATGCACTTTGGTTGATGTTGTCTTCAATGGGCAATACAAAGGCAGCTATCAGTTGAGCGACCAGATTGAAGTCCGCAAGAACAGGGTTGACATTACAGAAATGACCGCTCAAGACAATGCGGGGGACGAACTTACAGGCGGCTATCTGATAGAAATCGATGCTTATGCAGCAAGCGAAACAAAGTATTTCTATTCAGGCTGTTACAAGATACCCGTTACTGTACACTACCCAAAGGATGATGAAATAACCACACCGCAATTCAACTACATACAGGAAGCGTTCAACCAGTTGTGTGCAAGCGTTTACTCCACCAGATACAAGACCGAAGAATACGGATACAAAAACTACCTTGACGAAACTTCATGGCTCAAATATTTTCTTATAGAAGAACTGAGCGGCAACACCGACGGGTACTGGAGCGTGTATATGGCAAAAGACCGCAATGACATTTTCAGAGTATATCCCGTTTGGGACTTTGATCTTGCTTTCGACAACGACAAACGCACCCATCCCATTTTGACGATGTCAGATTTCCTCTGTCTAAGCAGCAAGTCCTCAGCGGCAGACGGCGCACGCAGCTTCAACAGAAAAATCATTGAGAGTTGCTCCGATGAACTCAAGGAACTTTGGTCATGGTACAGATACAAAGGCAACATGACATACGAATACATCAGTGCCGTGGTTGACAGTCTCGGCACGGAAAACAGCCTTTCACAGGAATACAACTACATCCGATGGCCAATCCTGAATGACTGTGTCCAACAGCAATACACAACCCGTGGCTCATACAAAGCCGAGGTTGACTTCATAAACGAATACCTATACGACCGAATTGCGTGGATAGACAACAAAGTCGGGCTGGAAGAACCCATCGGTATCCATGACAACACAAAAGCCGGTATGCACGGCGGCATACACGGAAAAACAGGCGAAATAACAGTCCGTGGATTCAAGGAGCATTCCGCCATTGTCATCCGCAACATAAACGGAATGACTGTTTGCTCCAACAAAATAACAGGGTTTGACAACTGTTTTAAACTGCCAAAAGGAATTTATATAGTAAGCATAACCGACAGTACAGGAG
>CAVHBF010000169.1:0-3183 GCA_963634195.1 Bacteroides thetaiotaomicron
AAACTGGAGAGAGCGAAGCAGTACTACATGGCGGGAAGCTATTCCAACGCCTCACTGCTGCTGGACAACATCATGCCCGCGTTCAGAAACACGAAGTCGGGCGATGAGGCGTTGTTCATGCTGGGAATGTGCAAATACCTTTCGCGCGACTACATCAGTGCCAGCGAAATTCTCAAGAGGTATTACAGCCGGTCTTATCCTGTGGGGAACTTTGTGGATGAAGCGCGTTTCTATGCGGCGAAATCCTACTATATGTCCACGTTGCCCACAAAGCTTGACCAGACAAACACCTATACGGCCATCAGCGAGCTGAATTCTGTGCTTGACTACAATCCGTCAAACAAGCATGCCGCCGAGATAAAGGACTTGATTTTCAAGCTGCAGGACAAACTGGTGGAAAAGGAATTTCTGGCGGCAAAACTCTATTATGATCTGGGGGGATATTTCGGCAACTGCAGCAACGGCGGAAACAACTACCAAGCCTGCATTGTTACCGCCCAGAACGCCATAAGGTCTTATCCGTACAGCGCGCGCAAGGAATCTTTCGCGATACTGGTGCTAAAAGCGAAGTACAAACTAGCAGAACAGAGCGTGGAGGTCAAAAAATACGAACGGCTGCACGACACCCTTGACGAGTATCACGGATTCATGAACGAGTTTCCCCAGTCACCATACCTGCAGGAAGCCCGCGACATCTTTGCCAAGACGGAAAAAGAACTGAAAAACAAGAAAATAGCCAAATTCAATGTTGGCAGTCAAGAATAACGCAACTATAATTTTTCGGAACAATGAATTACAAGAAGACAAACGCCCCACTTACAACGAAGACACGCAACCTGATGGACTATGCCGCGCCTACCGGCAATATCTATGAAAGCGTTGTAATAATGAGCAAGCGTGCAAACCAGATAACAACGGAAGTAAAGAACGACCTGAACCAGAAACTGAGGGAGTTCGGCAACAAAAGCGACGCTCTGGAAGAAGAGTTCGAAAACAGGGAGCAAATCGAAATCTCGCGTTTCTATGAGCGTATGCCAAAGCCTACCCTTATCGCCGAGCAGGAAATGCTTGACGACAAAATCTACTTCCGCAATCCGCACGAGGAAAAGGTGTTCAAGTAGTTTCATTCCCGTTCTTCAAGACCTGCACGCTGCAAGTGCGTGTTATACGCCACAATGATACAACGAATACAAACAATACATCTGATTTGCGCCGCGATAGTCGGTATAGCCAGTATAATCATCGGATTAGGGCATCCGTTTCTGACCGATGCCGGAGGTGGAACAGGGGTCGTGCATTACGCGAATGCGGTAATCCTGCTGCTTGGCTCCGTTGTTTCGTTCCGCAGCATTTTCCTCTACAGAAACCGTCCGCGACAAATGAAGACCGTGACACTGGGCTGCGCGATATTTGCTGCAGGCTATGCCTTGATTGTTGTCTGCGCCGCGACCGGCGTAACACGTGAACCATGGAGCAGTGCGGTCTTCTACCTGCCCTTGCTGTGCATATTCTTCAACATCATGGCGCACAAGCGCATAAAGTATGATGACAATTTAGTCCGTTCGGCAGACAGACTGAGATAAGCCCCCAAGAAAAAAGACAGAAGCCATATGTCATTGAACAAAGTGATGCTCATCGGCAACGTAGGGCAAGACCCCAAGGTGCGGTACATAGACAAGGATCGTCCAGTCGCCACATTTTCAATCGCGACTTCAGAACCGGGATACACGCTGCCGAACGGAACACAGGTTGCGGAAAGGACAGACTGGCACAACATCGTCACGTGGGGGAATCTGGCAAAATTCGTGGAGCAGAGCATAAGGAAAGGGCAAAAACTCTTCATTGAAGGGAGCATACATTCGCGCACCTATGAAGACAAGAACGGCATGCGGAGGACCATAACGGAAGTCTGGGCTGACAAAATAGAAAGGTTTTCCGCTCCGCAGGCTCCGCCACAAGTACAGAACTGACATTTCCCTCTTTCCATGGAAGCACTGTACCGCGACGGTTGCTGCACACTGTATATACACCCCATAATAACCGAATTGTCGGATTTCGCAAAATTCTTCGGCGGGGAAACAGAGACTATTGTCAACAGAGTCCAGCGCATGTTCAAGTCTTCCCGCCGACAACGGGAGAGGCTGACCGCAAGGGCTGTACTGCACGATGTCTTCGGCAGGTATGTCGAGGTCTCATACTCCGCAGAGGGAAAACCGTCTTTTGGCGCAAACGACTGTGCCATAAACATCTCGCACAGCAAAACTCATGTGGCGGTACTGCTTTCCACTCTTCCTTATGCCGGAGTTGACATAGAACTTGTGGGTCATAGAATCCTCAACCTCGAACAGCGCATAGCATCGCCGGAAGAACTGCCCGCCAATTTCAAATCTTTCAGCGACGGGCAGAAAGCCATGGCACTGACAGCCCTGTGGACAGCAAAAGAAGCCGCCTACAAAAGCCTTGAGACCCAATCCGGAATCAACATGCTTGCAGATATCAAGGTCATAGGGTATGACAATGAAACGCACAGACCTGCCAGAGTTTCGGCAAGGGATTACGGAGAACTGTGTCTCCACAGCCTGGAGTTCCAGAAGAGCATCTGCACGTTTACAAGCCATTCCTGCCACCGGCGGCGAGAATGACAGATTCCTTACGCATTTGCCGTGCACACACCCAGACAAGGTTGCAAAGCAAACAATATGGCCCAGTAGGAATTGGTTTCATCTTGTTGTTATTGCTGATCAGAACCGTCTTGCGCAGAGACTGAGAACCGGTTCCAAAATTAACAAAACAAAACTCCTCCCGAATTTGCGCGTTCCGGTAGATTTTCATGCAACTGTTTAGCAAGAAAACCAAAGCAACCAGAAATTCCGGTTGCTTAATATATTGTGGTGGTGTGCCATTATGACACACCACCACAATAGTCAGTTACGGATTTACGCGGCAACACAACGGGCTGTTGCGCAGTATGCAGGCTGCCACATGAATCCAAAAGGGCTAAACTGCATCCGGAGTTTGCTCATACCGGAGTGTTTCCGTCGTTTTGTCACAGACTTCCGACGGTCCGAAATACTGTATCGGACCGGGATACACATAGCAGGTGTCCTTTTTCCACGTGTCACGCTGAGCTGCAAAGGCCCTGAACGGAGCTCCGCCAAGATCCACGAGAGCCTTACGGATAAC
>CAVHBF010000170.1:0-3131 GCA_963634195.1 Bacteroides thetaiotaomicron
GTGAGAAGATAGAGAACGGCTTTTTCATAAGCCGGTTTTCCAAGCAAACGATGGAGGCGGTCGTCAGTCCGTCTGATACGGTTACTCTCGTCAAGACGAAAGAAATTCCGGATTTCAAGCTGCATGACGATTCTAAGCCGTGACTTCTTCTTTGGTTGGAAGCATGGCATATTAATATGAATTGTGGAAATGAACAAGAACAAGTACACTCCGCATCCTGTAGACACGAAAGACGTGGTTCTGCCACAGGAATTGAACGTGCTGGCGGAAGATATCGCCAGGAATGTGCATGAGGAATGGGCGGCCGGACGAATCCGTGACGGTTGGACGTATGGAGAGAAACGCAACGATGCAGAGAAGAAGCACCCGTGTCTTGTGCCATACGAAGAACTCCCGGAGGAAGAAAAGGAATACGACCGCAACACGTCAATGAAGACGGTCAGGCTCATCCTGAAGCTGGGATTTAGGATCACAAAGGATTGACCGGCCCGAACTTTGGCATCAGAAACGAGATCTGCAAAAGACAAAAATCAGCAAAACAAAGAAATATGGCATATTGTAATTATTGTGGGCATCATAATCAGGATGGTGCCGCGTTCTGTGGCAACTGTGGACGGCCTGTCGCCAGTCAAAGCCAAAATTCATCTGGTGAAACCTGCCGGCAGAACAGCAAGAAGACTTACAAGACCGGAAGGTCATGGGTCGATTCGCTGAACGATTACGTTGGTAATGACCGGCCTGCAGACTTGAATTGGAAGGTGCTGTTCACTGACGTGTTCAAGAAACATTCGGTTGAAGAAGCCGAGGACATATTTATCTGTGGCACACACAGCACCACTCCGTCTGCGCACGAAGTATCCAGAGACTGGCCGCATCCGTGGCTGTACAGCCGGGTGTTTCTGATGTTCGGCATCGCCTTTGCCTTGTTGTGGATTTGCTGTGACATGTTCGGCAACCCTAATGCTCTGCCTGGAATGATAGTGGTTGGGGCATTTACTGTTCCGCTTTCCACGATGATACTCTTTCTGGAGGTGAACGCTTGGAAAAATGTGAGTTTGTATAAGGTCATCCAGACTTTTCTTGTGGGTGGTTGTGCATCATTGGTGATGACATTGTTCTTCTTCTCAATTGTCGGTTCACATGAGCTGGACTTCTTTGGCGCTTTCTTGACTGGCCTCGTTGAAGAAGCGGGAAAGGTCGTCATTGTATATTGGTTTCTCAGGAGGCTGGGCAAATTGAGCATATTGGGCGGTTTGCTGATAGGCGCGAGCGTTGGGGCAGGTTTTGCCG
This sequence comes from Bacteroides thetaiotaomicron, assembly GCA_963634195.1. GTDB lineage: Bacteria > Bacteroidota > Bacteroidia > Bacteroidales > Bacteroidaceae > UBA6382. Next base: position 1,291 of record CAVHBF010000170.1, read on the forward strand.
CATTTGAATCGGCAGGGTATGCTTTGCAGCCTGTTATCCTGTTTTTCCAGAATTCCGGATATTATGCGGCATACGGGCAACGGCTTGATGCTTCTGCGATGATGGATGCCATCAACCAAAGCATATTCCTCAGGGGATTCCTTGCCCCCGGCGGACATGTGACATGGGCGGCAATTTCAGGCGCGGCTCTTGTTATGGCTGCCAAGGCAAAAGGAAGAGTGGACTCGTCTCTGTTTACTGACAGCAAGTTTCTGAGACTGTTCCTCATTCCTGTTGTCTTGCACGCCATATGGGACTCTCCTCTCTCGGCAATAGGTATTGACTTGTATATGGTGCCGGTTGCCCTGACCGTCATAGTGTGGGTCGTCGTGCTGATTCTCATAAATATGGGATTGGCGGAAGTAAGTGGGATTAAGAATGAATAGATTAAACGTGTGAACGATGAAAGAATGTCCAAAATGTCATAGGGAATATGATGACTCCATGAATTTCTGCACGGATTGCGGAGTTGCGTTGAATAGCGACAGTTCCGCTCCTGTGCCGCACAACTGCACTTCCTCGTCCAATAGGGTTGCGGCATTTATGGGAAAAGCGGTAAAAGGCGGTTGTCTGAAAAGGATAATCATTGGTGTTGCCGTGTTGCTTGTGGCTTTGGTGGGGGTGGTGCATTGTGTCAACAATGCTGCAACATATCTGCGTGTGGAACCCAATCAACTGGTTGCGTCAAAGGGCGGTGGAAAGATTAAGGTGGATGTTGATTATGACGGCTATGTATGGACTGTCAACCATGCTCCGGACTGGATTGATGTGGATGAAAATGAAAACAGCTTTGAGGTAACTGTCGCGGGAAACCAAACAGGAAGTGGACGTGAGGGTACAATCACGGTGCAGAGCGGAAAGTTGTTGGCACAGGTGTCTGTTGTGCAGTCTGGTGTCGCAACGGTTGTCCGTGGCTCGGAAAGCGAGTTGAGCTTTGAAAAGTCCGGTGGTAGTCAAACGGTAAGTGTTGAGACTGACGGATGTGAACTCAGCGTTGAAAGCTCTGATTTCATTCAAACAGGTTTTTCTGATGACGGGGATCTGATTGTCAGTGTAGGCAGCAACTCTGATGATTATCGCACAGGCAAGGTAAGGGTATACGAAGACAACCAGTCCTGGACTATCACGGTAAAGCAAGGTGGCCTGTGTAATGTCTGTCATGGTTCCGGCGAGATATACTGCACATGGTGTTCTGGCACTGGAACCGTAGGCTATGGGATGTTTGCGTCAACCTGTTTGTCTTGTGGCGGGGAAGGCAGCTATCAATGTGCAACGTGCCAAGGAACAGGTGAAAGAGAGTAATGCAAAAACAAGTAGTCAGGATACCCTGGCAGTCTTAAGGGGCTTTGCCTTGTGAAAAAGACAAACACAGGAAACCGACAAACAGGACTACATGAAAGGCTCTTTGATATGCGGCTGCAAATTTATCGTTTCGGATAGTTGCCTATATCTTCCTTTCATTGTCTTTGATTGACTGACAGTAGGACGTAAGCAGATGAGCCTTTTGTTACCGAATTAAATGGAGATATAATATGAAATGAGGCTAAGCTAATACGGATATTAGAACAATTACGGGCAAAATGCATATTCACCGTAATATATTACACAAAGCGTTCGCTTTTCTCACTGTTTCGTCTTATCTTTGCATAAGATAAACTGCACTCGGCAATAGTAAACTTTCATTGCTCTCGTTTGCATTATCTTTGCACGCAAAAAGGAGTATGTTTATGACAAGAATAACGAATACGCTTGAACGGCAAGGTGGATACATCACGGTTCGGGAAACCCGAAGTCGAGGTGAG
>CAVHBF010000171.1:0-3094 GCA_963634195.1 Bacteroides thetaiotaomicron
ATAACAAGCCCATCGGCAGAATTAAGTATGCACTAAATTAATTCCGCCAACGGGTTAATTTTCAATTTTTAGTTACATGATTAAACAAGTACGTTTTATCCTCTTGTCACTCTTGCTTCTTCTCGGGGCAGGGGTGGGTCAGGTGTTTGCGAACGGTACGCTTGTCGACGGTCTGTATTATCTCTTTGATTCAGACAACAACACGGCTACCGTTACTTACCCCGGGCCAAGCGCGCCGACTGCTGCCGGCGAAAACAGCTACACGGGTTACGTTGTCGTGCCCGGTTCCGTCTATTATGACGGGATTGAGTATACGGTAACGAAAATCGGCGACCAGGCGTTCCGCTATTCTACCGTGACGTCGCTGACACTCAGCGAGGGTCTGCTCTCCACCGGAACATCGGCTCTGAACGACATGACCGGGATTACGGAGCTGACCTTCCCCAACAGTTTCACGACCATAGGTGCCGGCAACCCTCTGTCCGGTTGCAGCAAGCTGGCCAAGATTACGTTTGGCACCGCCATGGCTTCCGTGGCTCAGGGCTTCTGCTTCTCCGGGACTCCGGTGACAGCCCTCTATTGCATGGGTACCACGCCTGCTACGCTCGGCGCTTATTTCATGGCAGGTTGCCCATCCGCCCAAATCCATGTCTATGATGTGGCGTATGCCAGTTATTCCTCAAAATGGCAGACGATAGGCTGGGGCACAGCTCCCAACTTTGTTGCGGATCTCGTGATGCCCATGACCTGGGAAGATTTTCAGAATTCTCTGGCTATCTACAAGGGCTATGGCATCAAGACCGGCACGGCTCCCGGCGTTTTCCCGGAGGCTACGGCCGAAGATTTCCTGACTGCCCTCGAGGCTGCTGAGGCCTTGACCGAAAGTGCCGCGTCTGACGAAATGAAGGCGGCGTGCAAAGCCCTGGAGGAGGCTTACTCCACTCTGAAGACCGCAGCGGTCAACCCGCTTGTGGAGGGCTACTACTACATTGTGAACAATTATGAGGCCTACAACGACAAGTTTGGCGTGTATCCGGCCATCTACACGGCTCCTGGTTTTGCGTTGAAATCGGGTGCTTCACCATGTATGTATGACAAGTTTGACGAGAAAAACGCCAACTATATTTACGAATTGACTGCCAAAGACGGTTCTTCGGAATATTTCTATGCCAAGAATGTAGCCACCGGCTGGTATCTTAATACGGGCGACGGCAGCGACTGGTATGGCGAGGTGACCACCTGCTCCGAAGCTGCAACCAATGCCCAGTGGTTCCGTCCTTACGGCACGGGAACCGGCAAATATTGGATTGCGGACGCAACCGACACCAGGGTAAGCCGCGCTATCAAGAGTGCTTCAAAAGTTTTCCAGCGCAGTTACGTGTTTGGCTGGACAACCTATACAGATATTGTGACAGACGGTTTGAAAGGTTATAACACGTGGTCTCTCATTCCCGTTCCCGCTGACAGCGTAACGAAATTTGTGGCTCAGGCGGCGGAAGAAAAAGCCGCAAAGGCGGAAACTCTGACGGAGCTTCAGCCGCTTGTTTCTTCACTGTACGCCACTGCCGAGGCTGTTGTAGCCAAGACCGCTCCGTACGACAAGATGTCGGAGGATCTCCTCGACAAGTTCACTCAGGCCTACAACGAGGCCTCCTCACTGGTCGCCATCAGGAGTTACAACCAAACAACGTCTGCTGCAACCTACGCCGCTGCTCTGCAGGCTTTGAAGACGGCAAAGGGGGAACTGACAAATGCGACCCCGGCCACATTTGAGGACGGCTACTACTACATAGTGAACGCATCTGGCTCTTTCCAGGAAAAGCAAGGCAAGGATGCAGCAATGTATGTGGGTGCAGTCGGCGAAACTGCCAAATGGACAATATTCGACAATACCGACGAAAAGTTCATCTTTGAGGTTTCCAAGTGCGAAAGCGGCAACTATGCCGTGAAAAGCTACACTACCGGCGCATATCTCGGCACGCCAAAGACTTCTTCCTATTCTGTGCCCGTATATGCTTCGGACACTGTTGTGGAACAGGTAATCACCCACTATGAGAATTACGCCGAGGGAGCCTATACTGTCCACAGCACAACCAATGGCTGGGACTGGCATCCGGAACTCAACAGCAACGGGGCCGGTAAAGCTGGCAACCTTGTGGGCTGGCCTGCCTACCTGAGCGAAGCCTCTACATGGAACTTCCGTAAGGTTACTGAAGAAGACTGGGCCGCAATCAACAAGGCAAAGGTTACCGAAGAACTGAAGCAGGCCGTAAGCGACGCTTCTGCGGCTCTCGCCTCCGTTATGGACTACCGGCAGGGCGGAAACCTCATTGCTTCCGATGCTGGCAACCTCTCCACCAATGCCTCGTCCCTTGATCTGGCCACTCTTGTGAATGGGAATCTCGATGACCGTACGGAAACATGGTACAATTACCCGAGTTCCGATGCTTATCTGCAGGTGAAGCTTTCCGAGTCTGTTCCGTATGTGGCTTTGGCCATAGCTCCCCGCAACGACCATTTCTTCAGGGACGACACCCCGAAGAGCTGGATCGTCACAGCATCCAGTGATGGCGAGACATGGGATTATATCTGTGAATACGCCACCGAGGCAGATTCCATAGCTGCCAAGAAGATATACACCTATCCTCTGATAGGTTTGGGAGGTGATTATCAGTATGTGCGTTTCACTTCGCCTGTGGCCATCAACAACCGTACTGGAAATACCGCTCATTTTGCACTTGGCGAATTCCAGCTGTACAAGGCCGACAATGTGACAATTTCTATTGGCAGCACGGAGGTTGAGGCTGTCGCTTCGGAACTCAAGACAAGGATAGCCGAAGCTCGCGGCAAGATCAACGGCGACAATGTCGCCGAGGGTGATAAGGCCGCGTTGGAAACTGCAACTAAGGCCTTCACGGCCCTCGTTGACGAGCTTCTGAATCCCGTTGAGGTCAACTACTACGAGATAGCCTCTGAGCCGTCAGCCCCCGAAGCGGGCAAGACCTATGTCCTCAAGAGCGTGTCAGGCGGTCTCTACGTCACCTCCAGTGGTGCGGAGTCCAAGGCCAGCGCGCTTGACAACAGCGCCATATGG
>CAVHBF010000172.1:0-3064 GCA_963634195.1 Bacteroides thetaiotaomicron
CTGTGCCGACATGCCAAAACCGACCAGGGCAACCGCAAGTAGAATAATATTTTTCATCCTGACTATAACGTTTATGAGTTATTTGCGAACAAAGGTAGCACGTTTTTTTGAAAAACGTAAACACTTTGCCGTCCAATGCTTGCAACAATCTTCAGTCCGTCCACCTTTTTTATATAAAACATTTGCTACCTTTGCGGACGAAATGAGCCGATATACCGTCAGACCCAAGAAAAGCCTCGGCCAGCATTTTCTCAACGACATGAGCGTGGCCAGCCGCATAGCCGACACCGTTGACTGTTGTCCAGACCTGCCCGTGCTTGAGGTGGGACCGGGCACCGGAGCCCTTACCGAGTTCCTGCTGCGCAAGCACCGCGACACCCGCGTGGTTGAGATAGACCGTGAAAGCATTGCGTATCTGAGAGAACATTTCCCCATGCTTAGGAGCTGCATCATAGAGGAAGACTTCCTGCGTATGGAACTGGACAAACTGTTCGGGGGCAAGCCGTTTGTGCTGACGGGCAATTACCCTTACAACATAAGCAGCCAGATTTTCTTCAAGATGCTTGACTACAAGGACTTCATACCCTGCTGCACCGGCATGATCCAGAAAGAGGTGGCAGAGCGTCTCTGCTCGAGTCCCGGCAACAAATCATACGGCATCCTGAGCGTGCTGCTCCAGACATGGTATGACACCGAATATCTTTTCACCGTTCCCGAAACGGTGTTCACCCCGCCACCTAAGGTGAAAAGCGCGGTGGTACGTTTCACCCGCAACACAACAGTCTCGCTGGGATGCGACGAAAACCTGTTCAGGCGCATAGTGAAGACAACGTTCAACCAACGCCGCAAGATGATGAAAGGCTCCATAAAGCCGTTGCTCTCGCAGCTTGACAACCAGAGACGGCAACGGTATCCGCAACTTGCAGAACCAGACCACGCCCATCTGCTCGAAATGCCTATTTTCACCAAGAGGCCAGAGCAGCTCGGAGTAGCGGAATTCGCAGACCTCACCAACATTGTCGCCGAACATTACGGGAAGTATTCCGGCGGCTGAAAGGAACGTGTCCCGTTGACGCAAGAAACATTTTTGCCTCCCGACAGCAAAAAAACACTGCGGCAAAAGCCTTTTTCAAAATAAAAACACTATTTTTGCGCTCGTTGAAACAACAGCCACTGTATAATGGACGACTATTACGCGGAAAACAACACACGGAACTGAGACAGGTGAACAGGTTTTGAGATCCCCACACTTGGCTCGGCTCTTTTATTATGTGGAGGACTTAAAATGCGAACATTCTGGAACATCAACCGTACGCTGCGTACACTGAACAAATGGGAATCCAACTGCTGGATACAGATAACCTGCCCGACACAGGAGGATGAAGAATACCTTACCGAAGAACTGAAGGTGCCGGGCTATTTCGTGGATGACATCAGGGACAAGGACGAGCGCGCGCGCTACGAGTTCGATGAGGGCTGGATACTGATTATACTGCGTATACCCTATGTAAAGGAGATAAGGTCGCGCACTCCACACACCACTGTGCCCCTTGGCATTCTGATACACGACGACATCATCATCACCATGTGCAACTACGAGACCAACATGATGATAGATTTCGTGTCCTATCAGCAGAAGCGCAACCAGGGATTCACCGATGCAGTTGACTTGGTTTTCCGACTGTTCCTGTCATCATCGGTGTGGTATCTGAAACGTCTGAAGCAAATAAGCGCACTCATCGACGAGTCGAAGCACAAACTTGATCACCAGATAAACAACGAAGACCTCATCGGCCTGTCAAGATTACAGGACAGTCTGACCTATTTCATCACATCGCTCAGGGGAAACGAGACCCTACTGTCAAAACTGAAGTTCAAGCTGCCGGTGGATGAACTTGACGCCGACCTTATTGAAGACGTGACCATCGAGATGAACCAGGCCCGCGAAACGACCAATATCTACACCAACATTCTCGACTCCACTATGGACACGTATGCCTCGGTCATCAACAACAACACCAACTCCGTGATGAAGACCATGACATCCATTTCCATCGTGCTGATGTTCCCCACTCTTGTGGCAAGCCTCTTCGGAATGAACCTGCTCAACGGCATGGAATCGGCATGGTGGGGATTCCCGCTCGTGTCTGTCCTCTCCATAGCGATAGCCATTGCAAGCTTCTGGACATTCAAGCACAAGCACTGGATTTAGTGCGGTCCCATTTGCTTTTTGACAAAAACAAACATCGGGGCACAAAACAGAACCAAAAATTTTGAGATTCCAATTTTATTTGCTTTATTTGCACGACAGTTTGAAGCAAGCAATACCAATCACTATTGTCTAAACGATACCAACATGGAAAATGTCACTGAAAACAGAACAGAAGAACTGCAGGAGCAGGCTACTGTTGAGCAACCCGCAAAAACTACTGCAACAGCAGAAGAAGAGGTAACGAGCACTGAAGAGAATGCCGCAGCACCAAAAGAAGAGGCTGCTGCAGCAGAGGAAGACAACAACACTGCAACGACTGAAGAAGAAGCTGCAACAGAAGAAGAAAAAGGCACAGCATCTGAAGAGACCGCTGACACACAGGAGAAAGATACATTTCAGATTCCCGGCACAAAAGAGGAAATCGTGGCGCGTGTAGCAGCCATCGCCAAGAGCGGAGACACCGGTTCGCGCCAAGAGCAAGACCTGTTGAAACAGGCTTTCTACAGGCTGCAGAAAGAAGAGCGGGCACAGGCACAGGCACAGTTTGTGAAAGACGGAGGTGACCCTGCGGATTTCGTTCCCGGTGAAGATCCGCTTGAAGAAGAGCTGAAAGGACAGTTCGGCATCATAAAGGAGATACGGGCCAAGCAGATTGAAGACAAGGAAAAACTCAAGGAGAGCAATCTGCAAAAGAAAAAAGACATAATAGAGAAAATCAAGGCTCTCTGCACCTCGCCAGAAGAGGCAAACAAAGCCTATGACACTTTCCGCGCACTGCAAAGCGAGTGGAAAGAAATCAAACCCATACCAGAGAGTGCCGCCAACGAGATATGGAAGCAGAACCAATTCTGC
>CAVHBF010000173.1:0-3049 GCA_963634195.1 Bacteroides thetaiotaomicron
ACTGGCTTGACCAGGTGACTTCGGGCGACTATCAGAAATACTACGAAACCATGTATACCGGCAGATAACATTTGAATATGGAAGTAACAACGACAAAGATAAAGGATGTACTCATCATTGAGCCAAGCGTATTCACTGATTCCCGCGGATATTTCTTTGAGAGTTTCAGCGAGCGAGCGTTCGACGAGAAGGTGACGCCCATCCTAGGGCACGAGGTACACTTCTGCCAGGACAACGAGAGCATGAGCAGCTATGGTGTGATGCGTGGCCTGCATTTCCAACGCCCGCCGTTCACCCAAAGCAAGCTGGTGCGCTGTGTCCGCGGAGCCGTACTCGATGTGGCGGTAGACATCCGCAAAGGCTCGCCCACCTACGGCCAGCACGTCGCCGTGGAACTCACCGAAGACAACCACCGTCAGTTCTTCGTGCCGCGCGGCTTTGCCCATGGCTTTGCGGTGCTCTCAGAGACCGCCGTGTTCCAATACAAGTGTGACGCGTTCTACCATCCCGAAGCCGACGGCGGTATCTCCATCCTCGACACCTCCCTCAACATCGACTGGCGCATCCCCACCGGCAAGGCCATCCTCTCGGAGAAGGACACGAAGCACAAGATGCTGACGGACTTTGACAGTCCGTTTAATATCAATGAGAGCCTATACTAAAGATAGGAGCTGTATTTTATGAGGAGATACGTAAATAACAACAAAGCATCGATATCCCCTAAAGCCAAAAGTTCCCTAACAAAAAATACGGCAACACTCTATGTGCGCATGCTGATTTCCATGTTCATTGGATTCTTCACATCGCGCATTTTGCTCAATCAGTTAGGTGTCGTAGATTTTGGCATATACAACGTAGTTGGCAGTATCGTTGTCATGCTTGGATTCTTGAATGCCACGTTATCGCTAAGCACCCAACGTTTCATCAATTTTGAGCTTGGACACGGTGACATCAAACAAGTCCGCAAGATATATTCCTCTTCAGTTGTCATTCACATCTTCCTTGCCCTGATGGTACTAATTGTTGCGGAAACGGTTGGTCTATGGTTTCTCAACACCCACATCAACATTCCGGCAGATCGTATTACCGCCGCAAACTACGTATATCAGTTTTCTATATTCTCAGCATTTTTCTCGCTCACAGTAGTACCTTACACCGCCGTCATTATTGCCCATGAGCATATGAAACAATATGCAACCATTGGCATCATAGACGTGTTCCTACGATTCAGCGCAGCTACCGTGCTATACCTCATCAATACGGACAAACTGATAGTCTATGCATTGGCAATGTTTGCAGTAGTGGCCATCAATTATCAGATGTATCGTTTTTACTGCAAGAAACATTTCGAAGAGTGTAATTTCTTCGTTGTAAAAGACAAGGAACTATATCGGTCTATGCTTGCCTTTTCCGGATGGAACATATTCAGCAGTATATCCATTTTACTGAATGGGCAAATTGTCGGCATTGTACTAAATATGTTCTTTGGCCCTGTTGTCAACGCAGCCCGTGGTATCGCCACACAAGTCAACAGTTCCACAAATGGGTTTGTCGGCAACTTTCAATTAGCAGTAAACCCGCGAATCATCCAAACGTACGCCGGCGGAGACTTTGTTACATTTCATAGACTTGTCAACCAAAGTGCCAAGACCTCGTTCTTCCTCTTGCTGATATTTGTTGTGCCGATATGGATTTACATCAACGACATATTGACATTGTGGTTAGGCAATGTGCCACAACATGCAGCAGACTTTTGTAGAATTGTACTTATCAGCTCACTGATTAACACCTTCTCTCTCCCATTGGCCACAGCCGCCAATGCTAATGGACACATCAAAGTATTTCAGTTGGGAACTGGCATATTTGAGATGATGAACATCCCCCTCTCCTATCTCATGCTAAAGTTAGGTTATGAACCCGTATCGGTTTATTATATTGCTTTGGCTATTGTCATAGCAACATTACTGGTGCGTCTCGCTGTTCTACGGCGTTTAGTCCATTTGAAGATTGCCTATTTTCTGACACACATCGTATTGAGATGCGTTGTCGTAGCAACATTCTCATTCATGGTCATATTCGCCTATAGCCAAGCTGTTGCCAACTCAAACATTTGGTGGACCATGTTATCTTTAGTCATATCCCTCGCTTTAACAGGCGCATCGGTATTGTCTCTGGGATTAAACAAAAATGAAAAGGCATATATTTTGGAAATCATAAAAAAACAACTTACCAAAAGATGAAGACATCAGTCGTTTTATCCACCTACAATGGCGAGAAATACATCTTGGAGCAACTGGAATCAATAAGGATTCAGACCGTTCCTGTAGATGAAGTGCTTATTACCGATGACTGTTCGACAGATGACACCGTGAAAATCTGCACGGACTTCATCACAAAGTACCATCTTTCCAACTGGTCATTGAGCAAGAATCCTGCCAACAGAGGTTTCATCGCAAATTTCCATGATGGTTTTTACAAGGCAAAAGGCGATGTGATTTTCATTTGTGACCAAGATGACCGATGGCATCGCAACAAGGTGGAACGCACACTCCAACTCTTTGAACAATACCCGTCTTCACTCTCTATCTGTTCAGGTTATTCTACTTTTAATGAAAATGGGGGCATAAGAGAACACGTAAAGGTTCCCAACCGTAAGAAAAATGGGGTCAAACAAATCACCTTTGCTGAATTTTGCTATGACCACTTTTACCTTGGCATGACCACCGCTTTCAAAAAAGAATTATTGCAATTTCATTACAGCGAGTGTGTCAGACATATACCATACGACATCTCCATTAATCTATTGGCCATCCTAAACAATGGACTCTACTATGTAGATGAAGTGTTGGTAGATAGAAGAAGCTATTTGAGTACAAGCAACAAAATAGCCAAAGAATGGGCTGACCGCGAGTTCAATGGCAATCTCAGACTATATGTTATCTATCGCCAACTTCTGAACTTGAAAGCATTTAACAACTACATAATACAATATTCCAAGACAGAGCATAGAGATACGGTCTGTTCTTTTGTAGCAGCAAGCGAACAACGA
>CAVHBF010000174.1:0-3007 GCA_963634195.1 Bacteroides thetaiotaomicron
CGTACAGGTACGGAGCGTTATGGAGACACCGTAATTTGTGTCATGCGATATTTCAGAGTCTGCTCGAGCCTGTTGGTCCTGTGCAGTTTGGTTTCGTGCATTGAAGAGACGAAACTCGTATATCTGGGCTACACCAAACCGTTCAGTTCGAACGGAAGTACTGTTGCGGTATATCCTCACTATTGGCCAAGGGAGTTCCATTATCCTATCGGTATGAGTTTTGTAGGGGAGGAGAAACGCCCTTCTCCTGATCTTGTCGTTCCGGAAATTAAAGACCGCGAACCCATGTGCCGTATAAAGGTCAGGGAGGAGAAAACGCATAATCATTGTTTGGTTGAAGACCCTAATCAAGGCGTGTTTTGTACAGAGGGCTATGTGTCGGAGTGCGACATAGAGGATGCGAAGAACATAATGCGTGGCGTGACGGAAAGGAATCTCCGCCAAATGGTCGAAGGCATGTGCGAAGGGAATTTTGATCGCCATAAGTTTGAAAGGCGCTTTGCGCCGTTGATGAGCCGTGAGGTGCTCAGAGAGATTGAATCGGCTGAGGCGATGTCGTTTGATGAGACCCTCGGGGGATGGCAGATGTTCAAACCCACCAAGGGATTGGACACCGCCCCGACCTGCTATCAGACAGTACACAAGGGTGGCGGCTGGTACGACATCATTTCTCCTGAGACCTGCGACACGGTGTCTGTCAGGACGATGTATGCGGGGAAGTTCCTCAACCCCATTGTTATGGAAGTGAGAAATCCCAAGATGAACGTGGTGGTCTGCGGAACGGACTGCAGACGCGTGGCCGGCAGGAAGATGCTGGCTTGCGACAAGTATGAGAACGAGTTCATGTACCTGCGGTTTCTGTGTCCTTTTGTCCACAAGGAGTCGCTACCCGGGAAATTTGTCACAGAGGAGGATTTCGACAGGCTCAAGGACAAGGTCAACGGTCGCAAGCTGGCGTTTGTCAAGGAGTTCTACCGTTTCCTCCTTGAGTCTGGCAACGACATGAGGAAAACACGGAGGAAATACCGCTACTCGATGGCGCGGCGGTTTGCCGGAATGGTAGACTCTCTTGTTGCACGTGGGAAAGACTGTGGCGTTGGCATGTTCCTGCCGTGCGGCTACGGCGAGTTCGCTGCCGGTGGCTATACTGTGACCTGTCTGGGCGAAGACTGGTATCAGGTGACAGCCGGTGGCAAGAGCCTCAGGCTCAAGGTGGTGCTCTACGGCAAACGGCGGACCCCTGCGATAATGGGAATGCGCAACCCGGTCCGGAACATAGACTATTGCCCGGTACGTTTTACATGGCTTGACAAGAAGAAATCTTTTACTGTCGCACCGTAGCGTTGCGTCATATGCTGTCGGGTATAGCTCGTCCGGATCTGTACTTTATTTGGATGATTTTGGGGTCTTTCTTGATATCCGTCATGACCATCTGTATGTATATGCATATGTCGGGATTGTCTGTCCGGCAGACCTTGAACCATGCGTCCCCGCTGTAAGCCACGTTGACGGACGAATCGGGTTCAAAGCCCTCGGCCATGAAGATTTGCCAACCTTGGTAGCGGTCGTTTTCGGACGCGGCGGAGTCAACGGCTTCCTTGAGCTTGCCAATGCACGAGGATTGGAATCTCCTCGGAAATTTCTTTGCGCGGAACTTCGGGGACTGGAGTGAGGAGTAGAACTTGCGGGCAAAAGCCACACACTGTTTCTCCGCCGTTTTTTCAAGCAACTCCTTGTCCACTCCGCTCATGTTGGGATTCCCTGTGTAAGGGTTTGCGGTTCTGAAAAACGAGAGCGAAGACGCGAAACTTGGCAGGGCCATGCTGCGGTTGCGCAAAAAGTTGCTGGAAGAAAGGTCGTCTAAATGCAAGGGCACATCGTTGGCGTTGTAGGTGCCGAAGATGCCCGGCTCATAGCCGATGTCGGTGAGAGATTTGGAACACGACGGGAGCATGAGACAAATGCAGGCGGTAGCCAGACAGGAGAGCAAAGCCTTTTTCATGGCGGAAGGCATTGTTATTCGGTTGTGCCGTTCTGGATGCAGTTGTAGACGGCAACGATGTCGGCGGAGTTTACTTCGCCGTCCGAGGTCGTGTCTGCGCTGTCTTTTGGTATGCCGGAATTTTCCGAATCAAGTATGTGGTTGTATATTGCGACGATATCAGCAGAGTTGACATTGCCGTCGGAGTTGACGTCAAATTTGTTGGAGGGATTTCCCGGCATCGTTGTTGCCTCTATGTTTTTGAATTGCCCCCAAAACTTGGAGTTCTTGTAGGCTTCAATGATGGCGGGGTCTGCATCTGAAACGTACAAGGTGACATTTTCCGCGATTAGGGATTTCACGTAGGAAGCCGTTGCGGTTGGAGGGGTGGTTGCCGCAATGTATATGCTTTTCAGCCTGTCGCCTGTATCATAGTAGAACAACTCCATGTCGTAAACATTCTCAACAGACGCGGGAATCGTGAGTGACTCCAGATACGCAGCATTGACAAACGCTCCGCCAGTAATGGCCTTGGTGCCTTCGGCGATATGGAAAGACGGATACTTTTCGGATGCAGGGAGTGACAAGTATATAAACAGGCTGTCAGTGCATAGGGGCTCTTCCAGACTTTGGCACCAGCGAAAGGCTTTTTCGGAGATTTCTGCGTGAACAGCATTGAACGTGAGTTCTTTCAGACTGGTACAATCCTGAATGCTCCGGAGCCGATACTTGTCACTGATGCGGGAATGTTTAATGAGTCTAAAACCCAACAATCTTTGAAGGCGCGCTCGCCTATGTAAGTTATGGTGCTTGGCAATACCACAGACGGCATTTGCGTCTGCATCTCAAAGGCCCCGTCTCCAATTCCCGTGACGGTGTATGTCCTTCCGTTGTAGGTTACTTTGGAAGGAATGCGAATTTTTTGCTCGAATCTTTCGTCAGTACCATAAAAGATGCTCTCAAACGTAACTTCCACAGTCCTGTTTCCCATAGCGGAACTCGTGATGTTGTAGTACAGCCTGGCTC
>CAVHBF010000175.1:0-3000 GCA_963634195.1 Bacteroides thetaiotaomicron
CCCCAAATGTCCTCGCGTGTCGGAAAAGCGGTGCAATCGGCGGCTTGATAATAAAGGGACAACTCCTGTTTTGTCTTGAAACCTGCAAAATGAAGGTTCTCCAAAACAAGCTTTTCCCGCAGCTGAAGATATTCCCCTGTGGGTTCTCCCCCAATGATATAGACCCCAATATCATTCGAAAGGTTTGCGGTGGCTTTCATTAGGACATCAAATCCCTTGCGATGGATAAATTGCCCCACAGCAATAATCAGTTTGTCGTAATGAATGTCAAGTATATGTTTGGAATAATCTTTTATGCACTTCTTGTTTCCCTCCCACAACATCAGTTTTGAATTGTCCGGCATTCCATCTGAAGAACATTCAAGAATCTTCAAAAAGCTTCTTTTCCCAAATCCATATAGCCGGGCTGTATCTGAAAGGAGATCTGTGATGCAGTTTTTGATTGATTCAGGATCCGTCAGATTCACTGTATAGCCGTTGTCGCCGTCTTCCACCAGCTCCGGACTTGGGGCACAAGAATCAGACATAACAACTGGAAGCCCGTAAATCAAAGCGGCATCCAAGTCGTTCTCCCCAATCCTCTTGTTGGAAAGAGCCATGAAGATGTCTGCGGCTGCATAATAGTCAGATACATTTGTTCCTTCTCCAGAGCCAATGAAATGGATGTTGCCATAGTCAGGCATCTGCATTGGCTTGTTTCCCGCTATATATACCCCCACTGATGTTCCTAAACCTCTTGCTGTTCTAAGCAGAATGTCATAGGTTTTGTTGTCATGGAAGCGTATGTCTGTCAAAATCATCCTTTCTTCCCTTATTCCGAGTTTCTTTTTGAAAAAAGCACGTCCCCTCGGGTTTAAGACATTGGCGTCGGCTATATCCTGCTCGTTTATTGATGAAAACGGATACTTGAAAATCTTTGTTCCGGGAATACCTAAAGTCTTCAAATACCTTATGTGTTCTTCCGCTGTGGTCAAATGCCCCACAGCCCCTTTTAATAATGTCTTTTTTATTAGCCCTTTTGGAAACGGGTCTTTCTTGTTGAAACCGCCATCATATTCAATGTAATATCTGCGTCCGTGCAAACGGCACCAAACTATAGCCTGCATTGTTGCAGGTGAAACATAATTGGTAAATATCAGGACATCGGAATTGTGCGTTTTCACATAGTTTTTGAGGGCAGCCCCTTTCGCACGGTCCGTCCCAACAAGACGAAGTTCCAAATACACCTCTTTGAAATTCCTTGCCTCACCGCCCTTCCATGCGGTATTCCGTTCCGCTGAAGAATGTCGCTCGTAAACTACTGTAAGATTGCAGTATTTGCCGAACTCATTAAAAAAATCCACACGGTACGGAGAGGGCAGATTGGTACAAAATATCACATCTTTCATTGTCGCACTTCGTTGTGACTTTCACGGCACAAGCCTTTTCTGTGCTTTCCGTGCTTTCTGTGGGAGAATTTATTGTGTTATTTGAGCCAAATGCCTTTGGCTGTCTGGTTTAATATTTTGCGTATCTGTATATATACAGGAATGGAGAACAAAATATTCAGCAATCCCACGCTTGCCACCACTCCGGCGGCTCCCAAGTATTTGCCCAGCCATAGGGCTAAGGGGATGTTGGTGATGGTCATAATGATTGATCCATACAACTGGATGGAGATGCATCCCATACCATTGATTACACTGGAGTTAAGACCGCAGAAAGACATGATGGCGACATACAGAGCTACCACAATGACCATCGTAAGATGTATCTCCACCTTATCGCCCAACCATAGATGGAAAGCTATCGGATAGAGTGCGCACAGCACCAGCAAGACTGCCATACACCCAAGATAAGTCTTAAGCAACTTGGCATAGAGGTTTCTCATCCACCCATAGTCCTTCAGCGTATAAGCATTTGTATAGGCGCTCCAAAAAGGAGTCAGGATGATGTTGAACACCGCATACGGTACGCCTAGGTATTTATACAATACATTATATTCTGTGACAGACTCAGGGCCGGAGACATTGGAGATGATTACGTTCATCATGCCAAAGAGTACGAGACAAGCTATCTGGATGATGAAAAACTTCAATCCTAAGTTCAATATGTCCTTCACCAGTTCCTTACGCACAAATGACCACTTGGGACACAAATACTTGTACTTCCCCCTAAACAGGAAGACACTGGCCACGATGTACACTAACAAAGGACAGATGGTGAGAGCCATAGCCAGATAGAGCAGGCATCCCTTGGTACACAGGGTGAGGATACCGATGACTATCAGCACAAGTATCTGTCCTATCGTGTCCATCATGGAAGAAAGGGCGTTAAACTGCAAGGCGAGCAGGATGGTGGACAGTGTCTTTGCCACGAAGGTGAAACAGCTGAAAGCCACAACAATTCTGACTGTCTGCAAGATATCGTCGTTCAGCGCAGGGGATACATTCAGCAAACTCGCCCAGTTAACCCATCCGCAACCTATGGTGCAAATCACAGCCAAGGGCAGGAATATCATCATCAGACTGCAATAGGTAGTACTCACATATTGCTGACATTTCTCTAGATTGCCTAAAGCTAAGTTTTCTGTCAGTCGGTTTCTCAGGCCGTTTCCGAAGCCTACGCCAAACAAGCTAATCCAGTTCAGCACGGAGGCCACGGCCAGCCACACACCATACAACTGATTGGACACATAGCCTATGGTCATCGGCACGAGGACAAAGGAAGTGGCCATGCTCACACCCTTCAGTCCAAACGTCCCGAATATGTTCTTCTTGATTAATAGGCTACGCTCTGAACCAGAATTAAAAAACTCAAATAACCTTTTTTTAATCATACTTATTGATTACTTGGTCTTTCCCGATAATTTCCAAAGATTTACTCCCAGATAACAATGGATATAAAATATAATCTTCAGTATGGGTTTATGCCAGGTTTCGTAGTTAATGGAATTTTTCAATTGTCTATAACTATCCATACGTATATTTCTATCTTGAATAGCTGACAAAATTCTATATA
>CAVHBF010000176.1:0-2901 GCA_963634195.1 Bacteroides thetaiotaomicron
CTGCACACATTGCCTATATGTTCTCAGAGGTAGCTGCAATCTATCCTATCACGCCATCCAGTCCTATGGCAGAACATGTAGACGAATGGGCTTGTAAAAACAGGAAAAATCTTTTTGGCGACACCGTTGCAGTTCAGGAAATGCAATCAGAAGGAGGTGCAGCCGGGGCTGTCCATGGTTCTCTTCAGGCCGGTGCCCTTACCACGACGTTCACGGCATCACAAGGCTTGTTGCTGATGATACCGAACATGTATAAAATTGCAGGCGAACTTCTGCCAACCGTATTCCATGTCTCCGCGCGCACACTCGCAACCCACTCCCTGTGTATCTTTGGCGACCACAGCGATGTTATGGCTTGCCGGCAAACGGGTTTTGCCATGCTTTGCGAAGGCTCAGTGCAAGAAGTGATGGACCTCTCCGCCGTTGCCCACCTTGCAGCAATAAAAGGTCGTGTTCCTTTCATAAATTTCTTTGACGGATTCCGCACATCTCATGAATACCAGAAGATTGAGGTTATGGACCAGGAGGAACTGCGTCCTCTTCTTGACACCAAGGCTCTCTCTGAATTCCGCAGACGGGCGATGACCCCCGAACACCCGGAGGCGAAAGGTATGGCCGAAAATCCGGAAACTTTCTTTGCCCATCGCGAAAGCTGCAATCCTTACTACGAGGCCATTCCGGAAATCGTAGAACAATATATGGCAGAAGTCAGCAAGATATGCGGACGCGACTACAAACTCTTCTCTTACTACGGAGCGAAAGACGCAGACCGTGTTATAATACTGATGGGATCTGCTACAGAAGCCGCCCGTGAAGCTATCGACTATCTGACAGCACAAGGCCAGAAAGTCGGCATGATAAGCGTTCATCTCTACCGTCCGTTCTCCGCAAGACATCTTCTGGCCGCCGTACCGGCCTCCGCAAGGAAAATAGCAGTCCTTGACAGGACAAAAGAACCGGGAGCCTGCGGCGAGCCTCTTTACCTTGATGTCAAGGATGCATTCTACGGTGCGGAAAACGCTCCTCTCATCGTTGGCGGACGCTATGGTCTCGGCTCTGCCGACACGACTCCCACCATGATCAAGTCCGTGTACGACAACCTCAACTTGCCGGAGCCAAAGAACCACTTCACACTGGGCATCGTAGATGACGTGACCTACACATCTCTTCCGCTTGAAAAGGAAATGGCTCTCGGTGGCGAAGGAATTTTCGAGGCGAAATTCTTCGGACTCGGTGCCGACGGAACTGTTGGCGCGAATAAGAATTCTGTGAAAATCATCGGTGACAATACTGACAAATACTGTCAGGCATATTTTTCATACGACTCCAAGAAGTCGGGGGGCTTTACCTGCTCGCACCTCCGCTTCGGTGACACGCCGATCCGCTCCACATACCAAATCAAAACACCGAATTTCGTGGCTTGCCACGTTCAGGCATACCTGCACATGTACGATGTACTCCGCGGTCTGCGCGACGGCGGCACTTTCTTGCTCAACACCATATGGGACGGCGAGGAACTGGCAAAGAACCTGCCCAACAATGTCAAGAAGTACTTTGCCGAGCACAACATTAACGTTTTCTATATAAACGCCACGAAAATAGCACAGGAAATCGGACTGGGCAATCGCACCAACACCATCCTGCAGTCCGCTTTCTTCCGCATTACCAAGGTCATACCTGTTGATTTGGCCGTCGAGCAGATGAAGAAATTCATAGAGAAGTCCTACGGCAAGAAAGGTCAGGATGTCGTCAACATGAACTACTCTGCGGTAGACCGCGGCGGCGAATACAAGACTCTCGTCATTGACCCGGCATGGGCACAACTGCCACCTGATGAGGAACCCAAACGAAACGAGCCTGAATTCATCTCCAAGATAGTTCGCCCGATCAACGCCCAAAACGGCGACCTTCTTCCCGTTTCGGCCTACAAGGGCATTGAAGACGGAGCATGGAAACAAGGTACGGCAGCATACGAAAAGCGCGGTGTCGCCGCATTTGTGCCCGTGTGGAAACCCGATTTCTGCTCACAGTGCAACAAGTGCGCTTTTGTTTGTCCCCACGCTGCTATCCGTCCTTTCGTGATGGACGAGACAGAGAAAGCCGGATTTGCCGGCGAGACCATTGAAATCAAAGCCCCCGCATCCATCAAGGGCATGCAGTTCCGCATGCAGGTGGATGTAATGGACTGCCTCGGCTGCGGCAACTGTGTTGACGTCTGTCTGGGCAAGAAAGTCGACGGACAAGTTGTCAAGGCTCTTGAAATGGTTCCGCTCGAAGGACAGGAGAACGAAGATGCCAACTGGAGTTACTGCGTGGACAATGTCAAATCAAAACAAGACCTGCTTGACTTTGCAGCCAACCCGCGCACAAGCCAGTTTGCAACGCCGCTCTTTGAGTTCTCGGGAGCCTGCTCCGGTTGCGGCGAGACTCCGTATGTCAAACTTGTCAGCCAACTCTTCGGCGACCACGAAATGGTTGCAAACGCCACGGGGTGTTCATCCATCTACTCCGGTTCTATTCCCTCCACTCCATACACTGTCAATGCAAAAGGACAGGGTCCGGCATGGGCAAACTCGCTGTTTGAGGATTTCTGCGAGTTTGGTCTCGGTATGGTTCTTGCCAACAAGAAGATGCGCAACCGTATAACCGACTTGCTGAATTCCGCAATAGTTGCCGACAGTACTCCCGCTTCATTCAAGGAGGCGGCACAAGAGTGGATTGACGGCAAGGACAGGTATGAGACATCCAAAGCCGCCGCCGAAAAGCTCGTGCCTGCTATAAAGGAGGGGGCATCAAACGGCTGCCAGACATGTCAGCAACTTGAGGAGCTGTCACACTACCTCACCAAGCGCAGCCAGTGGATTATCGGTGGCGATGGTGCCTCTTACGACATCGGCTACG
>CAVHBF010000177.1:0-2882 GCA_963634195.1 Bacteroides thetaiotaomicron
TCTCCTACAAGGGACAACTATGTCCAAATGTCTCAAATCAACAAGAATCGAAAAGAAAATGAGCGGATAATGCACCTGATTGACAGCTGGCGCTCTTCAAAGAGCGGCTTAATTCCGAAAGACCGTGTCTAGCGGAACGGCCTCAATCTCAAAAAAACGAATTTATAGAACCTACCTTCAGATAAAGAATGCCATAGAGGAAGGTGGTGTCACGGTACGCCCGGTCAGTCCTGTAAAGGATATTGGGCATCCGTTGTTTTGGGAGCTGTTCCATCGCAACTGTTTTGTCGGCCAGGATGGCGAGAGGGTAAGGCTGTTGCTGATCTTTGATCAGTTTGAAGAGATATTTACGCTACAGCAAGATACCGATTTGCGCAGGCAGTTCTTCTATCAGGTGGGAAGTGTTCTCAACAAGGTTAAACCAGACGAGCTTGAAGAGGTCAGCACGAATCTGGCTGAGACTTCACCAAAACAGGAAAGCGTGCTCAAGACGGGTCTTGTGATGAAAGTGAAGAAGGTCGCAGAAAACAGCAGCCGGAATTTTGTTGATGACAATACCGTTCATTTTGTCTTTACCCTTCGCGAGGATTTTCTTTCTGACTTTGAGTACTTCTCCCCTGCAATTCCTTCCTTGAAACAGCATAGATACGGATTGCGCCCCATCAATGAGGAGCAGGCCGCCGAAATTATATTGCGTCCACGCAGAGGGCTTGTCTCAAAAGATGTCGCAAAGCTGATCATTGAGAAAGTCACCCGGCGTTCGGATTTTAAACTGGATGGGATTCCGAAGATAGAGGTGGACTCTGCCGTGTTGTCTTTGTACATGAACCGCCTTTATGAGTCACATCAAGGTAACGAGATAACGGAAGATCTTGTAGAGAAAAAAGGTGGTACAATCATTAAGGATTTCTATGAAAAATCAATAGAGGACATTGATTGCGAAAAGATAGAATATCTGGAGAACACACTGGTTAATGATGACAACAGGAGGGAGAACAAGTCATTGAGCATTGTTTCAAAGGCTGTCGGACAGGTGTGTGTGGACAAATTGATAGGACGCTGTATCCTTCGCAAGTTTGTGCTGGGTGGCGATTTCAAGGTGGAATTCATTCATGATATCCTGTGCCCTGTCATCAAGGAAAGAAAAGAGAAACTGCAATTGCAGCGCCAGCAGCAGGCTGAACGCAAGAAGCAAGAGGAAGAAAACTGGCGTCTCTTTGAACAGGAGAAGCGGAAGCGTGAGGAATTGTTGCAAAAAGCCAAAAGGGATAAAATCAGGAGCCGTAACCGTAATATCTTCTTGTGCTCTGTCATTGCTGTCTTGTTGGTGATAGGGTGTGTTTGCTATTTTTGGAAATTTCATGTATACAGCGACAATTATGCGCAATATGAAATCAGAAACGGGGAAATCGTGGGTGTGGAGTCTTCCAGGTTGTCCAGTGAGGATTGCAGGCATACTCCGCTGTATTACTGTCTGAAGCATGTGGGATGGTTTACCCACGTTTCTGTTGTTGAGGTTAAGACCTCCAATAGAAAATTGCCCAAGACTCCTCGGCTGAAAGTTCTGGAGATTGGAGAAAGTGATGTCTCGGATGAGAAAGGAGCGGCTTTCGACAAGTTGTTGTCTTCTGTTTGCAAGGTGCGGATTAGCGAGGATGAAAACCGGCGAATCATAAAGGAGGAGTATGTTAACGGGCGGGACATCGTGTTGTTTGAGTTGAATTATTCCTATATCAATGCGAATGATGCCTGGGCTCATTTCGTGTCAAGTGACGGACAGGGCCTTGTCATAAGAGACAGCGGGGTGGAGCAGGTCCGGTTGTCGTGGAACGGGGAAGGAAAAATGGCAGAGGTTACCTACTATGACCATAAGGGCGTGTGCAAGGAAATCAGCAAGGGTATAAATGGTTATTTGTGGGACTACCGGAAAGGTAATGTCGTTGGCCGGTACACTCTTAATGAATATTCCCAACCGACAAACCTTTCCGGCGAAGAATACAACGTGGTTTATACCAGAACGACTGGCGACAGTGTGACAATTTGGTATGAACATTGTATGAGCGTGGAGACAGCTGGCTCTGATGGTCTTTCTGAGCCTGCAAACGGGCCTTTGGGCTATGCAAAAAAGATAGAGGCAAACGGAAAGATCTGCCTGTTTGCCAAGGACAAGGAAGACGCTGTTGCTGAACTGAAAACCAAATGCGACAGGAACGGGAATGTTTTGGAAGAACATATTGAAGGGGAAGTTCCTCAAAAATATCCCTCTCTTTACAGATACACGTATGACGAAAACGGCTTCTTGACTTCCAGGCAGTTTTGTTATGACGACGGGACACCGTTTGCTGAAACATCGTCCGCCATTTGCCGATGGAACTGGGACTATGATGCAGACGGTAATCTTGTTCGTGAAGAAAGGGTCTTGCCGTCAGGCAAGGTGGCATACAGCAAATCTCTGACTCTAAAGGGGAATGTTCTTGTTGTGGAAACGGAAGACATCACCAAACCGGTATCTTATGTGAAAAGAGTGGAGGTCTCGGATGGCAAGGGAAAAACAGTTTCCTATTTTGGCAAGGGCAACCAAAAGCTTAACGGCAAATGGTGTCAAAACTCCACGGAAACAGACTCTCTGTTGGTTTTTCACAAAATGACGGAGACCGTAAATGGAAATGTGGTTACGGAAACATACTACAAATATGACGAAAAGCTCGATGCCGTCATTCCTTTGCCGAAGAATGAAGACGAAACTGTTTATTACAGAAAAGTGACAACAATGGACAGGAATGGGAATGCGGTTAGATATCGGACTTATGATGCACAGGGCAACACGCTCAAGTCAATGATGTACTTTGTTCAAAACGGCAAGGTCATTGGTCGTGCCGTAT
>CAVHBF010000178.1:0-2868 GCA_963634195.1 Bacteroides thetaiotaomicron
CGTCAGGATCCACCACAAAAGCAATATCATGCTCACCCTGCTTCATGAGGTTTTTTATGTCTGTCAGATTTTGTTCCAGCGGTTCCGGGTTATGGCCGAAAAATCCCGTGGGGTCCGTATAAAGCCCGGTTACTTTTTCAACGCCCAGCTGGTTCAACAATCTTGGAAGGATCAACCCTCCTACGGAATTCACGCAGTCTATGGCAACTTTGAAATGTGCATTGCGGATAGCATCAACATCGACCAACTCAAGGTTTTTCACAAGATTGATGTGTTTCTGTTCAAAACTCAAGTCCTTGTAGTATTTTCCCAAGTGGTCGATGTCTGCATATTCAAATTCTTCCGTGCGCTCTGCCAATTGAACAATCTCGTTTGCTTCATATTGGTTCAGAAATTCCCCTTTCTCATTCAAGAGTTTCAGCGCATTCCATTGGCGCGGATTATGGCTCGCGGTCAGTATTATGCCGCCACACGCTTCTGACATGGTGACAGCCAACTCTGTGGTTGGTGTTGACGCCAATCCGATGTTTATCACGTCAAAACCCAACCCCTGAAGCGTTCCGCAAACAATCTGTTTTACCATGTCCCCCGAAATACGCGCGTCTCTTCCGACAACAATATAGTTGCTTTTGATTTTGCAAGCCCTGCGGCGCTGAATGGCGTAGGCTGAAACAATCTTCACGATTTCCAAAGGAGACAAGGATTCTGATGCTTTCCCCCCAATTGTTCCGCGAATTCCGGAAATGGATTTAATAAGAGTCATGATATCTGCAAATTATTGAATGTTATAACTTTGTCTCAAGAGGTCTTCCAAGTTGATTTCCGGTGTTTCGCCAGAGTTTTTTTCCAACAACAAATGTCTGTTGACAACTTTATCCCTGTCAAAATATCCTCCGTTCATAAGAAAAAACCTGTCGCCGTCTGTTCCTCCGTTGAAATCCAGCCTTATGCCTTTGCTCCCCGTAAGGTCATTTGTCAGCCTCGCCTCGTCAACAGGTTTCCAACTCCCGTCCTCGGGTTTCACCCATACGTTATAGTAGTAGGCTTTGCGGGTTTTGTCACCCTGCCTTGGACTGAAATTCTCCAAAAAAGAATGCAGACCTGATATCAAGCCCTTGCAATTGGGCCTGCGCAGTGTTGCCATGAAAATCCACTTCATGTTTGGAGTGTCATAAAACCATGCGCTGTAATCGGTCGTGACCGAATCCGTTTTGCTTGCATGGAGCAGAAACCTGTAGGGAACATCCGGTTGCCAATCCACCTTTATGAATGTCTGTTTGCCGCTGCCTTCATGACCGAAGTTCTTTGCTGTGACACCATCACCATGACGCACTACTTGTGTGCGGTGTTCTTGCGCAACATTGTTCGGATCGTCATCGTCAATAGAGTTCCATACTGAAAACAGCACTTGTCTCCGAACCTCAGAGTTGTTTTGGAATCCGAAATATCCTCCATTGAACCCCAGGGCCATATAGTATGAACCGACCCTGTCAAACTGTTTCGGCACCAAAACATCCACCAGTGCCCACTCCAAATCGCTGCCATATTGATCCGTTTTGTACGCCAAGTGGCACGAAGGCCCTCTGAGACCGAAATGGGTATTGAAATCACCGCTCAAAAAGACAGGCTTACGTGATGCAGGAGATGTGATTCTCAGATTTATGATATTGAGAGAGTCCACATCACCGACAAGTTCATATTTTATCTGAACGTAACCGTCCTTTTCCGGGATGAGTTTCCCTAGACGGAAGCTTTTGGCAGAGTGACTTTTTGTTTTTATTTTTCTTGAAAACGAACCGCCGGGGATGTTGCTCATCGTCACCAAGACCTTCCCTCTGCCTCTTGCCTCCAAAGACATGTCATACTCTGTCTCCTTGCTGAGGAACACGTATGTTGTGGCGGTTTTGTTTGTCTGTTTTAAAAAGGTCAGACCTTCTCCGTCAACAACAACATCTTTTTCCCCTGCTGTACCGCCGTTTACATATGTGTTGTTCAGCAACGGGATGCTGAATGTTTCTGTCTGGGCACTCAAGCATATTGCAAGTGCCGAAAGAACAACGGAGGAGAAAAACGCTTTCATCTTACCACAAAACTCCTTTCCACCGTAATATACGTCTTGAGCACACTGACTTTGTACGTGTTTGTCGTCTCCCCTACGGTTATTGTTTTCCCGTCGTTTGCTACATCACCGTCCGCAAACGTTGAAGCGTCTATCTGCACAGTTATCTTGTGCCTACCTTTCGTCAGTGGAACAAAAAAATTGTTTGAATTTGGGGTCGCGGACTCAAGCCCATCCACTTCGGGAGTGCAGGTCCATATGTAGGAGTTGTACCGTATGTTCTTGGGATTGTTTTTGTTTGTCAATGTGAGTATCACTTTGTTTCCGACACTAAGTTCGTCACCGTTGGACACACCTATTTCAAAAACCGGCAAAGAAGCGTACTGCTTGTCCTCGCTACACGATGACAATAATAGTACGATAGCACTTGCAAAAACGTACTTACTTAAATATTTCATTACACAGTCAGTTTGGTTCTCCGTGCAAAAATAACACGTTCTGACCTTACAACAAAAAACGTCCTCTAATATTTTTCCTCCAGAGATCAATCGGTCAATAACGTTTTCAGCTCGCGGTATAGACGGGATACCGGCAGCCCCATTACGTTGTAGTAGCATCCGTGTATTGCCTCAACTCCGATCTGCCCGATCCACTCCTGTATACCGTAGCCTCCGGCTTTGTCATAAGGCCGGTATTTGTCAATGTAGAAGTCTATCTCTTCATCACACAGGCTTGAAAACTTGACTTCTGTTACTTCTGAAAACACAGAAAGCCTGTCACTCCACGCAACTGTGACTCCTGTAACAACC
>CAVHBF010000179.1:0-2858 GCA_963634195.1 Bacteroides thetaiotaomicron
GCAGTGCAGAACTGCATTTCACAAGCAATGCCACGACCCCGACAAGCAACAGCGGAACAACAATCCTTGAATATCCTGCGACACGGCCACCACGCCAGACAAGACCGGACCTGCCCTCAACAAACACAAGCAGCGACAGCAAAACCATCAGCAAGACGGTCACGGGAAAGGAAACCACAGAGAAAGACAGCAGCCCGACTGCACCCACCACCGCAAAAAAGAAAGCGTTTGTCCTGACACGCACAGCAAGTCCAACCAGACACAAAGACCCGAAAAACCAGAGTGTTTCAATATAGAGCCCTATCCTGTGCGTAAAAAACAGCAGGAGTCCCAACGCCGGTATGGCAGAGAACAACACCAACGGACCGGGACATGACTCACGTCGGGAACCTGAAGTTCTGAACCATACAACGCAAACCAACGATGCAAGGAGAGTGACAACAGAAAGCAGGGTTGCCTCTATTGCAAAGCCCGTACCGGGGTTGTGGAAAAACTGTATCAGCCACGATGACAGCAGACTGTTGACTCCGGGATACTCAGACAGCTTGTTGAGAAAGAACTCGCCAGTGCCTACATAGAAATCCTGTTTCTCCATCATTGACTGTGTGTACGGAAAAAAGCTCAGCGAGAGCCATGTGAAGAAAAACACAATCGCCGTAGGCACCAGAGCCGTCCACCAGCGGCTTCCCACAACAGCCTTGTGCTTTTCACCAGACAAAGGAAGCCCCGTCTCCTTGTGTTTGAGTTTGTCTGGCGACGGTGCAGGTACTCTTTTGTTTCTGCGTTTGGACATCGTTCGGTTTCTTTAAAGTCTTTTGTTGTTACTCTCCGGCAGAGAACAGTTCCGCCATCGTATCCTTGTCTATGCGGACTGCCGTATTTGTGAATTCCGGAATATTATAGCTGTACAGCCTGTTTCTGTTGTGTTCCGGATTACGCTGTGGAAGAAGCATTGGTTTTGAAAAACGCTTTCCGTCCCAGTGAGCCAGAAACAAGCGCGTGTAGCGTCCGTCAATACGCTTGCTGCTGAACACTACCCAACGTCCGCTGCTGCTCCACGAATGATAGCTCTCGACATCCTTGCTGTTAAGGATGTCGGTTTTTACTGCGGCAACTTCGGGGAATGCACTCAAGTCTATCATCTTCAAATCAGCCTCCTTGTGGTGAATCGGAAATGTAGCACAGTCGGCCCAAGTGAACATCATGTACTTGCCATCGGGTGAAATCCGCGGAAACGACACGCTTCCGCCCTGCCGCGAAGCACTGTACACCGTGTCCACCTTTGCTCCAAGCCGCCCGCTGCTGCTGTCAAAGGGCACTCTGCATATGCTGTAGCGCAGCTTGTTGTAGTCCACGGGCATCCTTACCGATTTTGCCGTACAGAAATACAGCCATTTCCCATCGGGAGAAAAGGCCGGGAAGGTCTCCCAGTTCAAACTGTCGGTAAAGCGTTCGTCTGTCAGGACACAGTCATTCTTGACATCATACAGGATCAAGTCGGAACGCTGGTCATATACTTCAATCTTGTCCCGGGAGTGTCCGTAAAACGACTGCCGCGTATTGTTGCTTGACAATACGACAAAACGGCCATCGGGATGCCACATGGGATACGTCCCGCTGAGTTTAGGCCCGGTCTGCTCCAACGCCACCTTCCGCGGACTGCCGTCTTGGTATATCACTGTGCCGCCCCCCAAACCACGGGCGTGAAACATCATTCCTTTCCGCGCATCGTAGGCACAGAACGAATGGCAGTTCACGCACCCGTTATTGTTCTGCGTGTTTGTGACAATGGCGGTTTCCTCATAGGTCGTCAGATCGCGCTGGAAAATCCCCATGCGACTCCACGACTCGTAGCCCGGCGGAATAAGCCTGTAGGCAACGTAGTTGTCAATCTTATCGCCGCTCACATAGACATAGAACGGAGTGAACTCCACCCCGTCAGGATAACGGTCTGTCCACGCCGAGACGCCGACACTTATCCGGCCTCCGGCCTTCAAGGCTTCCTCCGTAAGGGAACGCCATGGCGAAACGCCAATCTCTATGTATCTTTCACCCGACACCCTTACATTCCTTTTCCCGGCTGAGAAGACAGCCTGAATACGAAAAGCCCCCTCTATCCCGAAATTGGGAGGCGCCACATTTTCAGGCACTGTCACGCCAATGTAATCAGGGAACACAGGCGGAAGTTTCTTTTCCGTTGCCGCAGGTGTCTTCCAACCGTCACAGCTTGAAAGGAAGAGGAAAACGCTTGTCAAAATACAAATACACTTCATGAGGAAATCCTTTTTCGCAGTTCAAAATCATTAACGCCTGTCCCTAACAAACAACCATATGCATCCGCATGTCGTTTGCCTCCGCAACGACATGCGGCAGCAACTGAAACCTGAAACACACGCCAACGCGCAGAGCCGTTTCCGGCAATTTTTCTCCCAACAACCTGTCATAGTAACCGCGACCACGACCAAGCCTGTTGCCCTCCGCATCGAATGCCACCCCCGGCACCAAGACGAAATCCACTCTTTCCTTTTCCGGGAAACAGGGGGTAAGAGGCTCGTTTATGCCAAACATCCCTCCGGAAACAGAGTCTTTCCCCAAATAGGGATGCAGCGTAAGGTTGTTGCCGACAACTTTCGGCAACAGGACAGTCTTGTCCTCAAACCACCGATCCAAAAAGGAATGCGTGTATACCTCATCGTCCAATGAGCTGTAGGCCAGCACAACTCTGGCCGCTGCGAACCCGGAGAGGCTTTCCACCCTCAACAAGATCTCTTCCGAGAGTGAAATTCTCTGCGACAGGGAGGTTGATGCCATAAACTCCCTTTTCCTTGCCTTTACAAACTCCCGCTGTTGCTGTTTGG
>CAVHBF010000180.1:0-2824 GCA_963634195.1 Bacteroides thetaiotaomicron
TTTTTGTTTTTTATTGAAATTATTTAGGACAATATTGCAAAAAAACATAAAAAACAGCCGTCATCAGACGGCATCAACACATTGTCGGCAAAAAGTTTCAGAAAACAGACCTTCCGCACCGTTGCGATGCTCCGGCGTTATTATTCCTGCCTGTCGTACAGGTGGAAGAACCGCCTCATCATGTGCCATTTCTGGGATGACGTGTCGGTGGGGGAGCATTGCTGGAACTGCGAGTTCCACGTTTCCCACTCCTGCTGCCGCGGCAGGGCTGCGAGTTTCCCCATAGCCTCATCCCAGTTGAAGTTGTCGGGGGCATCGACAATCATGACGAGCTCGTTGCCGCAGATGTAGAGTTCCATCCCGGTGATGCCCACCTCCTTTATGCCATCGATTATCTCCCTCCACATCCTTTGCGGAGAGTGCTGTTCCGTGTACGCTCTTATGAGTGCGGGGCCGTCTTTCAGCTTGAGTGTCTGTACGAATCTCATTGGTGCGGCTTCGGAAGAAAGACCAAAGTTCCACGTGTCACCTGAACCTGCTGTATATCACGGAAATGCTTATCGGGTTGTTCGGCCCTCCGACCAGTTTTGTGGAAGCCAGCGAGAAATCGTGGTATACGTCGATGACACTCCCCAGCGAGTTGGTGTTTGTGGTGACAGGCACCAGCACCACCTTGTTCCAGTCGGGATTGTCCGCCTCCCACGCGGCAGTCTTGGCGAGCACCGTTTCATGGCTGTCTGTCGGCTTTATCCCCGCCCCGTTGTTTCTCAGTCTGTGCATGAACGACACCAAGCCAGCGATGTTCGTAAATGTGTATGAGTTGTCGGAGGAGCTCAGTTTCGCAATGTATGAGGTGGTGTTGTCGGGCACTTTCTTGTTTTCAAAGAAAGCGTCCATCTCTGTCTTCCTGACCATGAGGAGCTGTTGCGGCGGTGTAAGGGCAAACTGTGATGCCGTGGAGTTGTTCTGCCTTTGGAAGGCGATAAACGCGCTGTTTACCGAGTCGTTCTCGTGGTTCTTGTATATGTCGTTGACCGGCAGAGCGGCTTCCGTGAATATGGCCGCCGGCGACTTGACATACGTGCAGTTCCCGTCTTGGAGGAGCGACGTGAGGTTATGGTTGCTGAAGCTGTTGCATTGTATCACCTCTTTGGTGGCAGCCACGCGCTTTATGCCGACCTCCATGTTTCCGTTGACCTCGTATCTGAAGAACACTGTCACGGTCGACACGTCAATGTTCACAAGAGTCCCGTTGCCGGCAATGGTCTTGAAGTAGAAGCCCGGCATCACGTTGTGTATGAAATTGTACGAATTTTTGAAATGCTCCGGGTGCTCGTAGTATTTCTGCAGTATGGCGGTGCCGTATTCGGCGGGCAGTTTTATCCGTATGTTCTTTGAGTAGGTAGACGCGAACCTTATCGTGTCGTCAATGGCGAGGTCTACCACGGAGAACGTTGTTTCAGTCTTCACGGCATCGGGTTTCTTGCTCACATACTCCTGCGGGTCAAGGTTCGTGTAGTATTTTTTGCTTTCGGGAAGAATGTTGTCGGGGTCAAGTTCGTAGACACCTATTTTCATAGAGTTGACCGAGTCGCCGTAGAACGACTTGATATACAGGTTCATTATTATGGAGTCCGCAACCACTTTGCCGTTCTCCTTGTACATTACACCTATGTCAGGCAGCTTGTCGTTTTCCAGCGTGGCGAACTGGGCGACAAAATCGGCCGTAGTGGTGGCATCGGTTTCGGGGTCGGTTATTTTTCCGAGATAGCAGTCGGATGTGAATGCAATGAGCGAATCCGCCGGTATTGAAGCGGTGGTGAGGCTGCATACGGCCTGCGAGGTTTCGGGGCTGTCGCTGTCGGGCATTACGCCGGAGCCAATGCTGCCCGTCTGGTCATCGCACGCCGGCAACAGCGCGGCGCACAGCACCATCACGCATGTGACAACCGCCGGTGTCTTGGGAAACATTCGTCGCATATGGTTCAGAGCTGTTGGATGATGGAGTTGAGTTGCATGGCGTTCTCCTTGTCGTCCGCCTGCCTGTCGTAGTGTGCCGTGGGCAGGTTGAGTTCCTTGGCGTAGTCCGTGACCACGGAGTCCACTTCGGGATCTGCCACCACGACAGCGTCGGAGAAATAGAGCGCGAATTTCTGCAAGTCTGTCGGCACGCTATACGCCAGCGGATATTTGCCTACGTCACCGGCCGTGACGTTGCGGAATGCCACGAGGTTGGGGAATCTCTCCGGCATGGGCTTGGTGATGTCGATCTTGTGGAGTGAAGTTATGGTCTTGGAATTGGCGAAAGCCGCATCGTCATTGTAGATAGTCTTCACGAGGAAAGGAATGATGGATGAAATCCATCCCTGGCAGACAATGACATCGGGATACCAACTCAGTTTTCTGACGGTCTCCAGCACGCTCCTGCCGTAGAACACGGCCCTCTCGTAGTTGTCGTTGTATTCCACGCCCTCGCGGTCGCATACGGCAAGCCTCTTAAGGAAGAAATCCTCGTTGTCAATGAAGTAGACCTGCATCTTCGTTGACGGCAGCGAAGCGACTTTGATGAGCAGGGGGTGGTCTGTTTCGTCTATGGCAATGTTCACTCCGGAGAGCCTGATGACTTCATGAAGCTGGTTGCGCCTTTCGTTTATGTTGCCCCATTTGGGGTGGAAAGTCCTTATTTCGTTTCCCTCTTCCTGAATGAGGTGCGGAATGGTCTTGCCGAGTCCTGACATGTATGTTTCCGGAACGAAAGGGGTTATTTCTTGTGCGACGAACAGTACTTTCTTGCTCATTTCTCAAATTTTTTGTGGTGCAAAAT
>CAVHBF010000181.1:0-2801 GCA_963634195.1 Bacteroides thetaiotaomicron
CTTGTAGCGGATGCGCTTGTACTTACCGCAATTACACTCATAGTCCTTGATGGGACCAAAAATCTTCTCACAGAACAAACCGTCGCGCTCGGGCTTGTATGTGCGGTAATTGATGGTCTCGGGCTTTGTCACTTCGCCGTGAGAGTTTTCCAGAATCTCCTCCGGAGAAGCCAAACCAATAGTTATCTTGGAGAACGAACCCTTTGATTTTGTTTCTTTCTTGAATGCCATATTGATTTATGATGTAAAAGGGGTAATTTTAATCTAATTTTATGCTAAGGCCCAGACCGCGGAGCTCATGCAGAAGCACGTTGAGCGACTCCGGTATGCCGGATGCCGGTATGGGATCGCCCTTGACAATGGCCTCGTAGGACTTGGCACGCCCTACCACATCGTCTGACTTGATGGTAAGCATCTCCTGCAGCACGTGCGATGCACCGAAAGCCTCGAGTGCCCACACCTCCATCTCTCCGAAACGCTGGCCACCGAACTGCGCCTTACCGCCGAGCGGCTGCTGGGTGATGAGAGAGTACGGACCTATGGAACGGGCGTGCATCTTGTCTTCAACCATATGGCCGAGCTTCAGCATATAGGTAACGCCCACCGTAGCTTTCTGGTCGAACTTCTCGCCGGTCGCACCGTCATATAGCTGGGTAGACCCCAAATGGGGCAAGCCGGCCTTGTCCGTCCACTCTTCAAGGTCTTCCAAAGATGCTCCGTCAAAAATCGGAGTGGCGAACTTCACGCCCATCTTGCTGCCGGCATAGCCGAGCACAGCCTCGAAAATCTGACCCAAGTTCATACGCGACGGCACACCCAGAGGGTTAAGGACGATGTCTACGGGAGTTCCGTCCTCAAGGAACGGCATGTCCTCCTGGCGGACAATCTTCGACACGATACCTTTGTTGCCATGACGGCCTGCCATCTTGTCGCCGACACCTATCTTGCGCTTCTTGGCCACAAGCACCTTGGCCAGCTGAAGTACGCCGGAAGGCAATTCGTCACCGATAGTCACAGCAAAGTTCTTGCGCTTGAGTTCAGCGTCCTGCTCCCTGTATTTCTTGAGATAGTTCATCACAAGCGTGAAAATCAGCTTGTTGGTATGTTCATCCTTAGTCCATCCGCTGAGCTGTATGGAGAAATAGTCTATCGCTTCAAGAACGGCCTTGGTGAACTTCGTGCCCTCGGGTATGGCGACTTCTCCCAGATTGTTCTTGACCCCGCAAGCGGTCTGGTCTTTTGTCAGCACAAGGAGCTTCTCTACAAGAACTCCCCGCAGCTTTGCCACGCTGGCCTCAAAGTCCTCCTGTATCTTCGCCAGCACTTTTTTGTCATCCGCACGCGAAGAACGGGTCTTCTGTGCACGGGCAAACATGTGCTTTTCGATTATTACGCCCGAAAGCGAGGGATTGGCTTTCAGCGAAGCGTCTTTCACATCGCCGGCCCTGTCGCCGAAAATGGCGCGGAGCAGCTTCTCTTCCGGCGATGGGTCGCTCTCGCCCTTGGGAGTGATCTTTCCTATAAGGATATCTCCTGGTTCTACGCGCACGCCGATACGTACCACACCGTTCTCATCAAGGTTTCTGGTCGCTTCCTCGCTCACGTTGGGGATGTCGGAAGTGAACTCTTCCTGACCGCGCTTCGTTTCGCGGACGGCAAGGGAGTACTCGTCAACATGGACAGACGTGAGGATATCCTCGCGCACCAGCCGCTCGTTGAGCACTATGGCATCCTCGTAGTTGTAGCCCTTCCACGGCATATAGGCCACGAGGAGATTGCGGCCGAGCGCCAGCTCACCTTGAGCCGTGGCGTAGCCTTCCGTAAGTATGTCGCCGGCCTTGACCCTGTCGCCCTTCTTGCAGATGGGTCTGAGGTCTATCGTCATGTTCTGGTTCGTGCGGCGGAACTTGGGCAACTTGTATTCCTTCACCGCACTGTCAAAGCTTACAAACTCCTCATCGGCGGTGCGGTCGTAGCGGATAACTATTCTGGAGGCATCGACATACTCTACTACGCCAGCACCCTCCGCCGCTATCATGGTACGGGAGTCCTCACACACCTGTTTCTCTATGCCGGTGCCCACTATAGGCTGCTCAGTCCTGATGAGAGGCACAGCCTGACGCATCATGTTCGATCCCATCAGGGCACGGTGGGCGTCATCATGCTCAAGGAACGGTATCAGAGCGGCCGCAATGGAGGCTATCTGCTGCGGAGCGACATCCATAAGCTCCACCTGCGAGGGCGGCACAACCGGATAGTCGGCATCCTGACGGCATTTCACCACCTTGCGTATGAAAGTACCGTCGTCATTGAGGGGAGCGTTGCCTTGCCCTATTATCCTCTGGTCTTCCTCCTCGGCAGAGAGATATACGATATTGTCGTTGTTCAGATCCACTACGGAATTCTTGACCCTGCGGTACGGAGTCTCAATGAAACCGAGTTCATTGATCTTCGCATAGACGCAGAGCGAGGAAATAAGACCGATGTTCGGACCTTCGGGAGACTCGATAGGACACAGACGGCCGTAGTGGGTATAGTGTACGTCGCGCACCTCAAATCCGGCACGGTCACGGGTAAGACCGCCGGGACCGAGAGCAGACAGGCGGCGCTTATGCGTTACCTCCGCCAGCGGGTTGGTCTGGTCCATGAACTGCGAAAGGGGATTGGCCCCGAAAAACGAGTTTATCACAGACGAAACGGTCTTCGAATTAATCAAGTCCGTAGGAGAGAACACCTCGTAGTCCCTCACGTTCATACGCTCGCGGATAGTGCGGCTCATACGCGTCAGGCCTATGTTGAAC
>CAVHBF010000182.1:0-2796 GCA_963634195.1 Bacteroides thetaiotaomicron
AGGAACACGCAAAATACGATCCGCAAAAACACACGGAAACCGCCAAAGATACCCACAAACTTGGTGGAATGTACCAAAACTGGTTTTTGGATTATGCCAGTTATGTAATATTGGATCGTGCCGTGCCTCATCTCGGAGATGGTTTGAAGCCTGTGCAAAGGCGTATTCTCCATTCAATGAAGCAAATGGATGACGGCAGGCTTAATAAGGTAGCCAACATTGTGGGCAACACTATGAAATACCACCCCCATGGCGATCAGTCCATTTATTCCGCACTGGTGACATTGGGACAGAAGAATCTACTGATAGACTGTCAGGGCAATTGGGGTAACATTCTTACAGGCGACGGCGCGGCAGCACCGCGATACATAGAAGCAAGACTAAGCAAATTTGCACTTGATGCTGTCTTCAATTCAAAAACCACAGAATGGAAATTGTCGTATGACGGCAGAAACAAAGAACCAATTACCTTGCCTATAAAATTTCCGTTGCTCCTGTGCCAAGGTGCAGAAGGCATTGCCGTCGGATTGAGTGTCAAGATTTTGCCGCACAATTTCAACGAGCTGTGCGATGCCGCTGTCGCATATCTCAAAGGAGAGGAGTTCCGTCTTTATCCGGATTTTCAGACGGGGGGAGGCATAGACGTGTCGCACTATAATGACGGGCAACGGGGAGGCAACGTAAAGATAAGGGCCAAAATAAACAAGGTGGACAACAAGACATTGTCAATCACTGAAATACCCTATGGCAAAAACGTAAGGGGCATCATAGACTCCATACAAAAAGCCGGAGAAAAAGGCAAAATCAAGATTAAGCGGATTGACGATACCACGGCGGAAAACGTGAACATCATAGTTCACCTCCAACCGGGCGTGTCGCCGGACAAAACGATAGACGCACTCTATGCCTTTACTGACTGCGAGGTCAGCATCTCGCCGAACTGCTGTGTGATAAAAGACAGAACACCGCGGTTTCTGAGCGTGAGCGAAGTCCTGCGCCATAATGTCAGACAAACCAAGCTGCTGCTCCGCAAAGAACTTCTGATACATAAGGCGGAACTTGAAGAGGAGCTTCATTTTGCTTCACTTGAAAGCATTTTCATAAACGAGCGTATCTACAAAGACAAGGAATTTGAGCAGGCACCAAACATGGATGCCGCATGCGCACACATTGACGACAGGCTCACCCCCTGGTATCCGAAAATGATCCGGGAAGTCACAAAAGACGACATCCTGAAGCTGATGCTTATCAAGATGCAGCGTATCCTTAAATTCAACAAGGAGAAGGCGGAAGAGCAAATTCTGAAGCTACAGGCGGATATCCACAAGACTGATAAAGACCTTAAAAACATCAACGAAGTAACTACCAACTGGTATCTGCAGCTGAAAGACAAATACGGAAGCCAATATCCACGCAGAACACAGATAACCGCTTTTGGACAGATTGAGGCATCCAAGGTGACGGAGCAGAACCAAAAGCTTTATGTAAACAGAGAAGAGGGATTCATGGGAACTTCGCTGAAAAAGGACGAATATGTCTGCAACTGCTCTGACATTGACGACATCATTTTATTTTACAGAGACGGGACATACCGGGTGGCAAAAGTCAACGAGAAAGTCTTCATAGGCGAAACGGAACGCTCGAAAGCAGAAGGGAAAAAGGCGGAACTTATCCACATTGCAGTGTTCAAGAAAAACGACAAGCGCACCATCTACAACGTAATATACCGCGACGGCAAGAAAGGAATCTATTACATGAAGCGTTTTTTTGTCAGTGGCGTTATCCGGGAACGCGACAACGACCTGACAAAAGGGACACCCGGCAGCCGGGTCGTGTACTTCTCTGCAAATCCAAACGGTGAGGCTGAGGTTGTCCATGTCACGCTCAAGCCGGATTCCCAAGTGAGGAAACTGACCTTTGACATCAACTTCGCCGCTCTGGCGATAAAAGGCCGCGCCGCATTGGGCAACATAGCTTCGCGCAACACAATATACCGGATCAACCTTAAAAGTCACGGAGTGTCCACCTTGGGCGGGCGTAAGGTCTGGTTTGACAACGTCGTGCGACGGCTTAACTATGAAGAACACGGACTGTACTTGGGCGAATTCCAAGGCAACGACAAGGTTCTGGTGATACTCGAGTCCGGTGAATTTTACACCACAGATACAGACATCAACAACCACTACGATGAAGACATCCTGTTTATCGGCAAATATGACCCAAGCACCGTCTGGACTTTGGTGTACTCAAACAAAGAGGCCGACAACAACCCCTATCTGAAGAGGTTCCAACTCGCAGCCACTGCAAAACGGCAGAATTTTCTTGGTGAAGAAACGGTCTCCGCAATATTTGTTTTGTCACACGAATTTTATCCGAGGATCAAAGTGACATTCGGAGGCAACAGCAGTTACAAAGAGCCGCTTGAAGTGGAATGCGCAGACTTCATTGCCGTCAAGGGCTTCAAGGCAAAGGGAAAAAGGCTTACCAATCTGGAAACGGCACAGATAGAGGAATTGGAGCCTTTACGCCACAGAGAAGATGCCGGCAACGGAGGAAACCTCTCCGTTGAAGCGGGTTCGGCATCGCAATCGGATGCCGGGGAAGACGAAACCCCGCAAAAGAGTGATGATGAAATACGCGATGAGATAAACGGACAGCTGCGTTTGTTCTGATTCCGTTGCCGTATCTGTCAAGTATAAAAACTTGTGCATCGGGGCAATATTGTCCTAAATAATTTCAATAAAAAAACAAAAAAGGAAGTAAAGCTAAGGCAGAAATTTCTACCTTAGCAAAGAG
>CAVHBF010000183.1:0-2790 GCA_963634195.1 Bacteroides thetaiotaomicron
TTACAAGTACGGTTGCTTGGATTCCTCTCGGGGCGTTTCTCGTCTGGTACGTTTACAGGAACTGCGGATTGAAGACAATGCTCCTTTTCCTTGGTTCTTTGCTTTTGTGTGTGCTTGTGGCCGACATTGTGTCTTCGGGAGTCTTCAAGCCTTTGGTGGAGAGGTGGAGGCCGTCGCGCAATCCCGGCATAATGTATGCGGTCGATGTGGTCAACGGATATCGCGGAGGCCGTTATGGTTTCTTTTCAAGCCACGCTGCCAACACGTGTAGCGTGACCGTGTTTTTATGCGGTCTTGTCAGAGGCAAGGTGCCTGCCTGTATGTTTTGGCTGTTCACTCTTGTGAATTGCTGGTCGCGCATATACTTGGGAGTCCACTATCTTGGTGACGTGACCGTAGGATTTTGTTTCGGTGCTCTTGTCGGACTTTTTGTATACAAGCTGTATGTCAGATGCGGAGGGATACGTATTTCGGACAAGGACAGTAGCATCTTGGTTGTGAGTTTGATATCCTATGTTGCTTTTTTGCTGCTGTCACTGTTTCTGGCGTGCTTTTTTTGACCAATTTGTTTTGTTTGGCATGGTTTGACGGAAAAAGTGCGTAAAATTATTTCTTTCTGAGGTCAGAAAAGTTTAATTTTGCATACAGCAAAAGGAAGACCGAATTATTTCAACACTTATTTTTTAACAATATGATTTACACAAAGGAAATTAACGACATGTGTGTCGTTGCCAAAGGCCCCAATCACGGTCCTGCTCCAATCCCGGAAGAGGGCAAGTGGATTCAGTCCAAAGAAATTAAAGACATTTCCGGCCTTACCCACGGTGTGGGTTGGTGTGCGCCCCAGCAAGGAGCCTGCAAGCTCACGCTTAACGTAAAGAACGGCATCATTGAAGAAGCCCTTGTTGAAACGATCGGATGCTCCGGCATGACACACTCGGCCGCAATGGCGTCGGAGATACTTCCCGGCAAGACAATCCTTGAAGCCCTTAATACCGACCTTGTATGCGATGCCATCAACACCGCGATGCGCGAGCTCTTCCTGCAGATCGTTTACGGCCGCACGCAGTCTGCCTTCTCTGAGGGCGGTCTTGCCATCGGGGCCGGACTGGAGGATCTTGGCAAGGGTCTTATATCCCAAACCGGCACGCTGTACGGCACGAAGGTCAAGGGAACACGTTACCTCCAGCTGACGGAAGGGTATATCACCAAGATGTTCCTTGATGCCGATGATCAGGTTTGCGGCTATGAGTTTGTGCATATGGGTAAATTCATGGATGCCATCAAGAAGGGAGTTCCTGCAGACGAAGCCCTCAAGAGCGTAACCGGCACTTACGGGCGCACAAAGGCCGAAGACGGAGCCGTTAAATCAATTGACCCACGTAAAGAATAATAAAAAGGAGGATATAACTATGATTCGCGAAGTAAAATTTGAATCTCAGGATCGCCGCATGGCTCAGATCCTCGCTTGTTTGAATAAGCACGGCATAGCTTCCGTGGAAGAGGCAAACCAGATTTGCGAGACAGCAGGTCTTGATCCGTATAAGACGTGTGAAGAAACACAGATGATTTGTTTCGAGAACGCCAAGTGGGCCTACGTTGTGGGCACGGCTATCGCTCTCAAGGAAAAGGCAAAAGATGCGGTGGAGGCCGCCAATTACATAGGCGAGGGCCTTCAGTCGTTCTGCATTCCGGGCTCGGTAGCTGATGACCGCAAGGTCGGTATTGGCCATGGTGAACTGGCTGCCCGTCTGCTTACGCCGGAGACCAAGTGCTTTGCTTTTCTTGCAGGACACGAGTCTTTTGCCGCAGCTGAAGGCGCCATCAAGATTGCCCAGATGGCAAACAAGTCAAGACCGGCCGACAAGCCTCTCCGCTGTATTCTCAACGGTCTCGGAAAGGATGCCGCTATGATTATCTCGCGCATCAACGGCTTTACATACGTCCAGACACAGTTCGACTATTTCACTGGCGAGCTCAAGGAGGTCAAGCGCATAGCCTACTCAAACGGTCCGCGCTCCGCGGTCAACTGCTATGGGGCAGACGATGTGCGTGAAGGCGTTGCCATCATGTGGAAAGAAGATGTTGATGTCTCGATAACCGGCAATTCAACCAACCCGACACGTTTCCAGCATCCTGTGGCAGGCACTTACAAGAAAGAGCGTATCCGTGCCGGCAAGGCTTACTTCTCTGTCGCCTCTGGTGGCGGTACGGGCCGTACCCTTCATCCGGACAATATGGCGGCGGGACCCGCTTCCTATGGAATGACGGACACTTTGGGACGTATGCATTCTGATGCACAGTTCGCAGGTTCTTCTTCCGTTCCCGCACACGTTGAAATGATGGGATTCCTC
The DNA here is from genome assembly GCA_963634195.1 of Bacteroides thetaiotaomicron. Taxonomy (GTDB): domain Bacteria; phylum Bacteroidota; class Bacteroidia; order Bacteroidales; family Bacteroidaceae; genus UBA6382. The sequence continues at coordinate 2,355 of CAVHBF010000183.1, forward strand.
GGCATCGGCAACAACCCGATGGTCGGTTGCTCCGTTGCGTGCGCCGTCAACGTTGACCTCGCGCTGAACAAGAAATAACCATATATAAAATTTTACTGCGAAAGCCCTTGCGTTTTTTGTTGCGCAAGGGCTTTTTTTGTTGCGGGAATCCAAAGTGCATATCTGCGAATGTTGCTTTGCCGACAAGAAGAACCGCACCTGTGCTATCTCCGCAATCGGCGGTACAAGCGAACAGGTTCGCAAAGCGGGAAAGATGCCGCTTTCCATTTGTGCGGGGCGCGTGTCGCATATGACAACGCCGCAGAGCCTTCCGGACGTGAAAAATACTGACGCGGCAAAATTTCCGCTTGATCCGGCAAAAAATCTGGTTGGTCTCCCGGACGCGTTCCGCCCGGAACTCTGTTGCGTTTCGGCGGAAACGGACAACCGTTTCGCC
>CAVHBF010000184.1:0-2786 GCA_963634195.1 Bacteroides thetaiotaomicron
CAGTATAGCACTTGTCCAACATTTGCAACTCAATGGTTACAATTGTCAAAACCACAGCCGCCGCATATCCGCCAGCCAGCGGCACGGTATGGCAAGACCTGTTTTTATTAACTCCGCTATGCAAAAGCCTTTTAACTATGCACTTTTTCGTTCCAACTGTGCATTTTCCCTTTCAATTTTTTGGTTGTAAAAAGATTATGTCATAATTTTGCACCCGAAATTAAACAATATTAACCAAAACAATTTCAACAAGACTATGTCAGACATTGAGAAAAAAGTAAAAGAGATTATCGCTGAGAAACTTGGCGTGGATGAAAGTGTAGTGAAAAACGAAGCGTCTTTTGCCAACGATCTGGGTGCAGATTCTCTTGACACTGTAGAACTCATCATGGAATTCGAGAAAGAATTTGGCATTTCGATTCCTGACGACCAAGCTGAGAAGATTACTACTGTAGACGATGCTATCCAATACATCGAGAACAACAAAAAGTAATAAAGCTCCGTTTTTGTTCCCATCCCAAAGCATATTGCATATATGCCTTGAGGTGGGACTGTTTTCGTTAATACTTACAATACTACAATAGCAATGGAACTCAAAAGAGTAGTCGTGACAGGTGTGGGTGCCATCACCCCGCTCGGACACAATGCTGCCGACACATGGGCGGCAATATTGGCCGGCAAGAGCGGCGCTGCTCCCATCACCCGCTTTGACACAGAGAAATTCAAGACTCACTTCGCCTGTGAGGTGAAAGATTTTGATCCAAAGCAGTACTTTGACCGCAAAGAGGCAAACAAAATGGATCTCTACACCCAGTTTGCGATGGTTGCGGCCGCCGAAGCCGTAGGCGATGCAAGCCTTGATATGGAGGCTCTCAACAAAAACCGTGTAGGCGTTGTGCTTGGTGTGGGAATCGGCGGTATCAACAGCTTTGAGAAGGAAGTCAGCCAGTATGCTCTTACAGGAGCTGAACTCGGTCCCAAATACAGTCCATTCTTCATTCCCAAAATGATTGCGGACATTGCCGCGGGTCAAGTATCCATCAAATACGGCTTCCACGGTCCCAATTTTGCCACGACATCGGCATGCGCGTCTTCTACCCACGCCATAGCCGTTGCCACCGACCTTATCCGTATGGGCAAGGCTGATGCCATTCTCAGTGGAGGTGCGGAAGCCGCCATCTGGCCTACCGGCGTAGGCGGTTTCAACGCCATGCACGCCCTATCCACACGCAACGACTCTCCCGAAACGGCAAGCCGCCCGTTCAGTGCCAGCCGTGACGGTTTTGTGATGGCGGAAGGTTCCGCCTGCCTGTTCCTTGAAGAACTGGAGCACGCCAAGGCGCGCGGAGCCAAGATCTACGGCGAGATCGCGGGCACAGGCATGAGTGCCGACGCTTATCACATCACTGCATCCCACCCGGACGGACTCGGAGCGAACCTCGTAATGCAGTCAGCTCTTGACGATGCCGGCATGAAGCCCGAAGACATAGACTACATCAACGTCCACGGCACTTCAACGCACGTTGGCGACATATCTGAAGTCAAAGCAATAAAGCAACTCTTCGGCGAACATGCATATAAACTCAACATCAGTTCGACCAAGTCCATGACCGGTCATATGCTCGGTGCGGCAGGTGCTGCAGAAGCCCTGTTCAGTCTGCTTGCCGTCCAGAATGACATTGTGCCGCCTACAATCAACCACGAAGAAGGCGATGAGGACCCGGAACTTGACTACAACCTCAACTTCACCTTCAACAAGGCACAGAAGCGTACTGTCAACGCCGCACTCAGCAACACTTTCGGCTTCGGTGGACACAATGCCTGTGTAATAATAAAGAAATACGCTAAATAAGGCCCGGGCGCAGTCTATATGATTTCACTGATATACAGGATAAAGTTCTTCCTTGCAGGCAAGGGAGAACTTTATTCGTATTTAAGGAATACGCTTGGCTTTACGCCGCACAGGATAGCATTCTATGAGCTGGCCCTCACGCACAGGTCTGTCTCATTCAAGACAAAGGGAAACAGACACAACAACAACGAACGTCTGGAGTTCCTGGGCGATGCTGTAATCGAGACTGTAGTCAGCAATATTCTGTACCACACATACCCTACACGCGATGAGGGTTTTCTCAGCACAATGCGCAGCAAGCTCGTGGAGCGCAAAAACCTTGGGAAACTGGCAGAGTCAATACACCTGGACAGGCATATCAAGGTCGAGCGTAGATTTCCGCATACGGAAAGCCACCACAGCTATATCGGAGGCAACGCATTCGAGGCTCTTGTGGGTGCTATCTACCTTGACCGGGGCTACAAGACCTGCCAGCGGTTCATTGACCACCTCATCAGATTGGGGCACATCAACATGGCGAAAACAGCACGCGTGGAGGAAAACTACAAAAGCGTTATCCTCGAGTGGTGCCAGAAGCACCATGTCGACATAAAGATTGTCAGCGTATGGGAAGACTCCCCCGTTCGGAGCAGCAGACCGCCATTCTGCAGCGCAGTCATGATAGAGGGACGTGTTGCTGCCAGAGGAAAGGGATATTCAAAAAAGGAAAGTCACCAGACCGCTGCGCGCAAGGCCATGCTTTCCATACGGCGAACCCCCGCATTCGAGCGTTCTCTGCTTCAACTGCGTCTGATACGCAATGTTGTTGAAGACCTGTTGCCCGAGGCAAGACTCAAAAGCAAGTTGTCGCAGCAGGATTAGGACAGGTTTCAGCCTCCCTTCACCATTTTCTGGATATCGTTCAGCATATTGAGAGCCTCAATGGGGGTGAGGT
>CAVHBF010000185.1:0-2749 GCA_963634195.1 Bacteroides thetaiotaomicron
CATTTGAATATCTGTCGTTTTCTATCCACCGGTGATTGTCAAAGACAAACCCCATGCCGCCGGCAATTATATTTCTGCCGTGCAATGACATGCTTCTCAACCGTCCGGTCGTTTTGTCAAACTCCATGCTTATGACATCGTTGAATATTCTGCAGTCTGTGCCGGCAGAGTCCACCACAAGTTTTTTCCCGGAGCACCTGACAGGTGCAAGCCCGGCACGTTCCCTGACAACAAACTGTTTCTTTGCCAGCACATGACCCTTCGGGCAGGAGTTCGTGGCCGTTGCATAGACCGCATATATGTTGAGTAATATCTCGCCTGACACCGTTTTTCCTTTCAGTGCAGGAACTGTGATCAACGCACTGTCCCCTGGCAGGATACTTTTCATGGGCACGGCACCGGAAACCACGGTTTTCCCGTCGGAAAGATACTCATACCTCATGTCAATGTTTTCTGTGGAACTGAAGGAGAACTTGTTTAATACCCTTATGTTTATATCATGGTTGGCAGTATGGGGTTGGCTGACACATTTGAAATCAAGGTCTTGGAACACGGCGCAAACCTCTGCAAGCTTGGCCGTATAGTTCCTGTCTGCCCCTATGATACCGTTGGAGCAGAAATTTCCCTGGTGCGGTCCGGGAAAATCATATCCCGTGTGTATTTTGTAAATGCCTTTCTTTATTTCATTCGGCTCATAGATAGCCTGGTCAACCCAATCCCAGATACATCCGCCTATTGTGGAATTACTGTTCTCCATGGACTCCCAGTATTCCGTGAGGTTGCCGACGGCATTTCCCATCGCATGGGCATATTCGCAGATAAACATGGGTTTGTCGAGGTTCGACGTGTTGTTGACCATCCACTTCATGGAAGGATACATCTTGGAATAAAAGTCCGAATACGCCGAACCGCCATAGTCTTTGTCTATACGCGTTCCCTCGTAATGAATGGGGCGCAAGCTGTCCAAAGAGTGCACCTTGTTGTAGCAGTACTCAAAATTTCTGCCGGCACCGCTTTCATTTCCAAGACTCCACATCACAACCGAAGGATAATTGCGGTAGATACCCACAAGACGGGCCACACGGTCCTCAAAGGAAGGAATCCACGATGCAATATCAGAGATGCTCTGGTTTGCATGGTTTTCAAGGTCAGCCTCAGCACACACATACAGACCGTAGTAGTCAAACATGCTGAACATCCTTACGTCGTTGGGATAGTGGGCGGTACGTATGGTGTTTATGTTGTTTCGCTTCATGAGAAGGACATCGCGTTCCATTGATTCGGCAGAAACCGTGCGGCCTGTCACCGGGTCTGTGTCATGGCGGTTTACTCCCTTTAGGAACAGCCTCTTGCCGTTCAGGTACAAAAGGGAATTCCTTATGCAAACCTCCCTTAGCCCGTATTTGGTACTGAAAGCCATCTGCTCGTTCCCCTTGCTGTCGCGTTGTATGACATGCACAGTATAAAGGACGGGGGTTTCTGCACTCCACAACTGCGGATTGGCTACGGAAAATTTTGCTTTGTATGCAACGGAGTCCTTCTGGAAAGCCTGTGACTGCCCTATCAACTTGCCGTCCGGACTGAACAGCTTGAGCATTATGCTGCCAATTTCTCCCGTCCCTTCTTTCTTCAAATCTACATTGATGTCGGCCTGTGTATAGTCCGCATTGAAATGCGATGTTATATAGTGGTCTCTCACACTTGCTGGCGGAATGTTGTACATATACACCTGACGGAAAATTCCGCTCATGCGGAACATGTCTTGGCATTCAAGATATGAACCGTCGCACCATCTGAGCACTTGGACTACCAGATTGTTTTCTCCCTCCCTGATACTTTCCGTTATGTCAAATTCCGCCACATTGTTCGACCCTTGGGTGTAACCCACGTATTGCCCGTTCAGATATACGAAAGCGGCACTGTATATTCCTCCGAAATGTATTATCGTTCGTTTTGAAAGCCATCCCTTGTCCACGCTGAACGTACGCCGGTAAGTGCCCACAGGATTGATGCCGTAGTTCTCGCCGTTATTGTTGTAACCGTCTCTGGCGTTGATGTAGGGAGGTGTGTTGGAATGGGGATATTCAACGTTGCAGTATATGGGACGGTCGTATCCCTGCATTTCCCAGCAACCGGGAACGACAATGCTGTCCCAGTTCTCAAAAGTGGCACTGCCGCTTTTTGACAATTCAAGACCATCGGGGCGTTTGTCCGGCGATGAGACGAATTTGAAATCCCAGACACCGTCAAGAGACTGTCTGGAAACCGAATGTGGTTCCAGCCACGGCTTGGCATAATGACCGCTGTCCGACAGCATCTCTCTCTCGTCCGCATATGCCGTGTATGCGGCAACCGCAGGCAACTTGTTCTGCCCGAATACGGTTTCGTCTTCCCATACTGGCGATTTGATTTTGGGCTTTGCCACCTCTTCTATGCGAAACCAGCTGTTGGAGTCGGTTTCGTCAATGTCGGCTATTACCATACGGCCATTTCGGGCTGTGAACATCTTGTTCTTGTTGAAACTCACAATCTGGCATACACCCGGCTTGCCCTTTACCGGTCTGATTGTCATCTGCGCATTGCCATAGTTGCTCGGATTTGCCGGCCACTGAAGCAGGAAGTCTATGTTGGGATTGTTTCCGCCATCGTCAAAATACTGGTTGAAAAAAGCATTACGCACGACATGTTTGTTCGGGGCAAGGGTTTTGACAGTCCAATATTGCCCCCTGTTCAGCGAGTCTTTCTCCTC
>CAVHBF010000186.1:0-493 GCA_963634195.1 Bacteroides thetaiotaomicron
CCCCCCGACCACCGTGTACGGAGGGACATCTTTGGTTACTACCGCCCCTGCGGCAACAACACTATTTTCTCCTATGGTTACCCCTTTTAATATGATTGAGTTGGCACCGCACCATACGCCTTTTTTAATAACAACCGGCTTACTTGGAGTATAACCCTGTTCTATGATTGGCCTACTTTTATCTATAAACGAATGATCGTTTGTATAAATATGTACGCCCGATCCAAATAACACATCGTCCTCAACATCAATGAAGCCGCCAGATGTGTCTGCGAAAAACATACATCCTGGTCGCATTACAACATTTTCACCTAATGAGATTTGACTAGGACAAACGGCATAAGAATATGGTCTCATTTCTGCCGAATCCGCAAAACTCTTGAACTTCTGTTTACATAGTTTCTTGCCCAGCTTTTTAAAGAATAATCTCCAGTGTGTAAACGGGCAATCCGGTCCTATTCTATCAGCCAATTTATCAAACTTCCTTTTATAA
>CAVHBF010000186.1:503-2701 GCA_963634195.1 Bacteroides thetaiotaomicron
TTAATAGCCTTACTGTAAGATTCTTGATATTGCGGAACATTCTCAAATAAATACCTCGCGATCACCTGCATTAACTCATAATCTTCTTCGGAGTCTATATCAAGAATTCCAGTGTCCGTCATTACAATCGCATCGCAACCAGAATTAAAAAAAGTAGCTCGTTCCTTCTCTTGAAGCGCCTTTGGAGAGTATGCATATATAGACGCATTCATGTCGTAAAACACAGGTGCTTCTTGCCTTGTCGTGTAATTTGATGGAATCGCCCTGCAGAAGAAACCATTTTCATCCTTAACCATATTAAAATAGGGATTGCGCCGAGAAGGTACAACTGAATAAACGACATCCACATCGCCACGGCTTCTTTTTCTTTCAATTGCGTTTTTGATATCATCAACAGTACGAAGAGGAGAAGTGATATCCAAGTCCACTACCATACCGAACTTAAGTCCGAACACCTCTTCCGCCTTGGTCAAACTATCGGAGATAACTGACACTTTAGGTACTTTGTCTCCAGCCAGTCTATCTTCTCGGTGAATTATTGTCACAGGGACATCTTTCACGCAACGAACCAATTTCTTCAATGGTTCACTATCTGTATTCAACACTATCTTGATATTGTCTTCCCTTGAATATCGCTCCAAATAAAGGGAAATATTAGCAATTGAATACCACACCAAAGGAATCCCCAGAAAATCACGGGCATTTTTTCCTTTCACCCCTTTCGAGCCGGCCCTGCCGCAAAGCGTAAACAATATGTTCATAGCTTATTGTTTTTCAGATAATACCTTTTGTTAATTTCAACACTTCATAGGCGTGACAGGCATCACTGTCATTAATTACCTCACCATCAGCTATTGCAAAGAAATGAGCTATCTCCGCCATTTGGAAGGCATTTCTGTCCACCTTTAACTCAACGACTTCCCCTGTATTAATATATTCTATTTTTCCCCCTGCTATGTCGCAGTGAATTGTTTCATCGGGCAAGAAGATGTCCATGCCGCGCATCGCCTTCCTGCCGAAATAGTCTAAATGAAGTTCTATGGTTGTATGCTGGGTTCTTGCAATATAGATAGCTATATCATCACTATCTATCTCCAGAGGTGACATTTGACCTTGTATAGAATATACCTCCATAGGCATTCCAAAGAAATGAGTGAGATAATCCCATTCATGAATGAGATCGACGCCTACTCCTCCTCCCATGTCCCTATGTGCACTATAGCATTGGCGATAATCTCTCTCTGGCCGCCAATCAGGAAGATAGCTTGAAGATATGGCTCTTACTGCAATCGCCTTGCTGCAGTCGATGTGTTCCTTGACGTATTGAAGGACAGGATTGTAACGAAGAGGACAAGCCACGTAAGAAGGTACTTGCTTCAATTCCATCAACAGGTTCTCATCTATTTCCGTTGAGGAAAAGATAGGCTTTTCTATGAAGAATGAATGGGCATGAGCGAGAAACTTCTTAACCGTATCATAATGCAAAAAAGTAGGATTGGTGACAAACACTGTGTCATATACCTGTTCCCCAGACAAAGGCGCGTCACAAATAATTTGACGGCGGGCCTTTTCCAAGATGTCTTGTGGCAGTTCTCTGGAGAGGCTGCTTCGATATAAGTCAACCTCATATTTGTCCCCTCGGCCATCCAAAAAAGCACAAACATTGCGGAAATGCCGTTTCCCGATGGATCCCATGCCAACAAAAGCTATCTTATACTTCTTCATGACCTTCTATCTTATCGATGACATCAAGCACAGCTTTGTCTTTCTCAAAGTCCCATGCAGGTTGACAGTTTTCGCCTGTTATCTGTCGAAGGTAGGCATTGAGTTCCTCTCGATAAGGATTCTCTGAGATGAATGCCGCATAACCGTCCACATGCTCGGATGCATCCTCGAATGAAATTGCTTCCTCTTGTTTGGTATCAATGTCATATTGGACAAGAGAATCGGCAGTACCATTCCATGAGAGTTGGATCTCCTCGCCATATACATCTATATGTCTGCATGGTTTGCGAGCCACAACATCCACGGCAAAAACTCCTTTTGTTCCTCCGTAGTGTTCCAACATGATGAGATAATTGTCTGCATAATTGATGTTAAGTTTGGTGTTCTTGCTTTTCATTGAGCACACCTTTTTGACGGGGCCGAATGCCGTCACTATCCAAGGGAGGTCAATCGCCATAATCTCACGGCAGCCA
>CAVHBF010000187.1:0-2631 GCA_963634195.1 Bacteroides thetaiotaomicron
GCCTTCATGCGGTTGTCGCCGGTGCCGTTGAGGAACATGCCGGGATAGTCGCGGAGGTCGGACTCGGAGATGAGTATCTTGTAGTTGCGGTCGGTATTGACCAGTATCGGCAGGTAGGTCATCCGGTCTTCGGGCTTGAAGTCCTTGGTGTTGACCCGGCGGTAGAAACTCTCGCAGCTGGTACGGAAGGTCTCAGCCTCGGAGACGACGGCCGTGTAGTCGCCGGGGAAATGGATGTCGAACAGTTCGTTGTCGACATTCACCGTACCCTTTTTCTTGGTGACGAAGCGGTAGGCCACACCATTGTCGTAGGCACGGAACTCGACGGAGAAGCCGTCGTAGGCGAGGGTCATGACATTGCAGTGGTTTTTCACTTCCGCACTTTTCAGCGGAACGACAGGATGGAGGGTCTCGTTGACGGTGCTGCGCTTGACGCCCTTGAGCTTGGGGGCGTCGCCGAGCGTCTTGCCGTTGACGGTCATGGCAAGGCGGCAATCGGTGAGAATGTCGTTGTTGTCTATACTTACGGCGTAGGAGATGTTCTTCGCCGTGGTCACCTTGACAGCCACCTTGCCGTCGGGCGACTGCAGCGTGTTCACCTTTTGGGCCATGGCGGAAAGAGCGGCAAGGCCGAGACAGGTCAAAAGAAACAGTTTTTTCATATTTTTGGTTTAGGTTTGGTTGAAAGGCGGTATGGAAGGGAGCGACGGGCAATGCCGGTCTGACGGTCTGACGCTTTTAAGGCGGGTTCTAAAAATTCCACGCATTATCAAATTCTATTTTGACGGGTATGCTCTTTGTGTCTTTTTGATTTTATCCGGCATCTTTTTCGTCTTTCTTCAGTCGCATAGCCCGCTATGCTCCTTCAGAAAGACAGAAAAATCTGCTCGGCTAAAATTCAAAAATCCATCAAAGGTAATTTTTAGAACCCGCCTTAATTCTGCGAAATTACGACTTTTTTTGCGAAATGGACTAGTGAATCTTGGAATTTAGCACTTGGGAGTATTTGTTGCTTGCCATACAATGTCATTTCCCAAACAACACAGGGCAATACCGCTCTATCACCACCGTCATCCCATAAGCGAAAGCGACAATCGCCACATACGCCAGTAGGAAGCAAATTGTCCATGGCAACGACCCCACCACCAAGACTCGGTTCAATACCACTGCGGCTGTATGGCACATTGGAGCGTGGAGAATCATGATGCCAAGCGAATGTTTACCGATACAGTCGAGCCACCTCCAACCCTGAAGTTTTCCTGCTACATACAAGATTGGAATGAATGTCAATGCCATAACAGGCAATGCGACCAAATAAAGAGGAGCGTACAGCCCATTTGCTTGCGGAACAATGGTAAACGAACAATAGCCTCTGCAATATGCCAACAAGGCTACAACACCCACGACCATAAGCGGCTTGCTCGCCAAAAGTTTCTTCATGTGGGGATAACCATACTTGCCAGCCACATACAACGGCAAGGCGGCGCATCCCTCGTCTATAAGCAACGGCATGTTGACCTTCATGCCCAAATATCCAATGGCAAAAATTCCCCCCCAGAATGGTCTTTGGCAACTTCGCCTTCAACATCGCCCATACCAGCAACTTAGCATACAACAATGCGAAGAGAAACCATGCCGGTCCGTTACTGCCGGCAATGTTGTACCAGTCAAAAGGCAAATCTCCCCACGACCTGTCCTTGGCATATCCCAAGAGTTGCGCATACAGCGTTGCCACCACAATCCATACGACGGCAGGAAGTATCAGCGTTCTCAACGCTTTCGGCAACCAAACCATGAAATCTCTCTCGGAACGGTCGTAAAAGCCGCTCATGAAAAAGAATATCGGCACGGCAACGAAAGCCAACGGATAGCCGAACACCCCGAATCCCTCCGTATGAATGCTGACAATCAGCAGCATCGCGATGCCTTTTGCCACATCCACATATCTGTCTCTCTGTCTCATCACTTCAACATTTTTATCACCCTGCACGGATTCCCTGCCGCCACGCAGTCGGCAGGAATGCTCTTCGTCACGACGCTCCCTGCGCCGATAATACACCTTGCTCCAAGTGTAACTCCTTTGAGGATGACGGAATGAGCGCCCACCCACACATCATCCTCTATCACTATAGGCGCAGACTTCGTACCCTCGCTTGTGGTACGACGAGCCACGTAATCCAACGGATGAGCATCAGTGTCAGTAATCAATACGCATGCACCGATCTTCACATTATCGCCAATGGTCACACTGTCATGAATCCACATACGAGTACTACTCATGCCAACGTTGTAACCAATTTTTAACAAAGCCCCTCGCTCCAGATATACAGCCCCTTGCAGGTTGCTTGCTATAGGGTTTATGTAATCTCCGGAGGAGAAATACAAATTGTCGCCAATTGAAATTTTACCCCCCCCGAATTACCCAAGCCACCTTGCCCGGGATACAGACACCCCTGCCCAAGACAGCCCCCCGCGCCTTCAATATCATGCGATTGATGCGAGGGTATAGCTTGATGCGGAGAGTGGAGGGGAGGTTGAGAAGTTTTACGAGAATTGATTTCATAGCTGATATTTCATTCAAAACAGATGCCGTCATTTTTCAAACCGACAAGCACAGCCTGCATACACATG
>CAVHBF010000188.1:0-2621 GCA_963634195.1 Bacteroides thetaiotaomicron
GAAAGACCATTTCCGTTGTCGTAGGACATGATTGTCGCAACAACTCGCGCCTGTTTGCCGAGACGGCGGCAAATATCTTTGCAGCAAACAACATTCGGGTGTATCTGTTTGAGAGCCTGCGGCCCACGCCTGAAATTTCTTTTGCCATAAGGCAACTTGGAGCGCAGGCTGGAGTCAATATAACAGCAAGCCATAACCCCAAAGAGTACAACGGCTACAAAGCCTACTGGGATGACGGGGCACAGGTTCTGGCTCCTCATGACACCGGCATCATAGACGAGGTCAACAAAGTGACAATTGACCAGGTAAAAGATGAACCGAACGAAGATCTCATAAAGATTATTGGCGGAGAAATTGACGTGGATTACATTAACGCTGTCCACGAAGCTCTCGTCAATCAGGATGCCATCAACAACCAAAAGGATCTGTGCATAGTATATTCGCCGATACACGGAACAGGGAGGGTTATTGTTCCGGCTGCTTTGAGGACTTGGGGCTTCAGCAATATAAATGTGGTCAAGGAACAAATGGTCATCGACGGAAACTTTCCGACAGTGGTGTCTCCGAACCCGGAAAATGCCGAGGCAATGACTTTAGGCATGAAATTGGGCACAAAATTGAATGCGGATCTTGTTATTGCTTACGACCCCGATGCAGACCGCCTCGCTGTTGTTTGCCGGGATTCCAATGGGGAATGGTGCATACTTAACGGCAACCAGACCGCATTGATGTTGTCCTATTACATCATAGAAGGCAAAAAGAAATCCGGACAGCTCAAAGGCAATGAATTCATGGTCAAGACCATTGTTACGACCGAGACAATCAAGGACATTGCTGAAAGAAACGGCATTGAAATCAGGGATGTGTATACTGGATTCAAATGGATAGCGCGTGAGATAAAGCTGTCTGAAGGGAAGAAGAAATATATAGGCGGAGGAGAAGAAAGCTTCGGATATCTTCCTTTTGACAAAGTCAGGGACAAGGATTCTCCAGCCTCAATATGTCTGTTGTGTGAAATAGCCGCTTGGGCAAAAGACAACGGAATGTCGCTTTATGACCTGCTGATGAAGATATATGTTGACTACGGCTTTGCCTATCAGGAAACCGTTTCGGTCACAAAGCCGGGCAAGAGTGGGGCGGAGGAGATCAAGCGGCAGATGGAAAATTTCCGTTCTTTCCCTCCAAAGGCACTTGGCGGCAGTCCTGTCGTGTGCACAAAAGACTACAATACGCTCAAGATGTATGCAGACGGGGCGGAAACGGAAATGGATATGCCCGCATACAGCAATGTGTTGCAGTGGTTCACAGCTGACGGGACAAAGATTTCTGTCAGACCTTCGGGTACGGAGCCTAAAATCAAGTTCTACATAGAAGTCAAAGGCGAAATGTCTTGCGCGAATTGTTATGGGACAGCAGTTGCCAAGGCGCGGACCAAGGTTGATGCAATAAAATCAGACTTGAATATTTAGGATATCCATACTTCGCGCCAAAGGGGCATACGGGACGAATCAGTCCTGTATGCCCCTTTGGTGTTTGCAACATGTAAATATCAATGAAACGGACGACCGCCGGAAGTTTGAAAATATGGTCGCCAAACTCGCTTTCCGCTCAAGTGACCGCATATAAAACAGCGTAAATCATTGGAACGGTGTCATAAAAGAAGTAAATTTGCAACGGAAAAATTGTTGCCGCAAAACAGACGTAAAACATAAAAACAAGTCATATGCCAACAGTCATGACAGACGTAATAAAAATCAAGAAAGGGCTTGACATCCGTCTAAAAGGGAAAGCGCAGGATGCAGTCACCGACATCCCTGTAGATGGCGTATATTCTGTTGTTCCCGATGATTTCTACGGATTCAAGCCAAAACCCGTAGTGAAAGAGGGAGACAGGGTGCAGGCTGGTGATGCATTGTTCGTAAACAAGAACAATGCAGAGTTGAGGGTGGTGTCTCCCGTAAGCGGAGAAGTTGTGGAAATTGCCAGAGGCCCCAAGAGGAAATTGCTTGCCGTCAAGGTAAAGGCAGACGTGGAACAGACGTTCAGGAAGTTCGCAACACCGGATTCCGCCTCTTTGTCTGCGGAAGATGCCAAACGTCTTTTGCTTGATTCCGGCTTGTTCGCGTTTGTCCGTCAGCGGCCGTTTGACATCGTTGCAGATCCTGACAGTTGTCCGAAAGGCATCTTTATCTCGGCATTCAGCACAATGCCGCTTGCTCAGGACTTTGCGGTTGCTTTGCGCGGAAACGAAAAATATTTCCAAAAAGGCATTGACCTCCTCTGCCGAATTGCACCTGTAACGGTATGCGTGTCAGAGTCCCAGAACGGAAAAATCCTTTCAGATCTGGACAATGCACGTACCTTTGTCGTTTGCGGTCCTAACCCTTCGGGCAACGTTGGGGTACAGATCAATCATATCTCTCCGGTAAACAAAGGCGAAACGGTCTGGACATTACTTCCGGAAAATGTGATATTCATAGGCAAATTGGTGACAAACGGTATTGTCGACCTCACCAGAACTGTCGCAGTGGCGGGTTCCGGAGTGGAAAAGCCATGTTATGTAAGAACTGTAACGGGTGCTTCACTTGGAAAAATTTTGGACGGAAACATCAGAAAAACCG
>CAVHBF010000189.1:0-2577 GCA_963634195.1 Bacteroides thetaiotaomicron
GGCATGGGGTCTTGTGATAGTCAAACGTCACGTCATGGCAGAAATCCCAATTATAGGTTGGGATGAGCAAAGTCCCGTCTGGCCCTATTGCACGGATCACTGCATCCAAGAAAAGATTCATGTCAAAACGTTCGTGGTGTCTCAATGCCTGATATACCAAACGAGTAATGTCAGATGAAAGAAGTATGACATCCCCTTTCTCTAATCCCAAATGATTGGGCACATTCAAATAACTTACATATTCCATATTTTCCAGATTTTTCAAATGACCTATATTGTTCCGTTGTCTACGTGTATACTTTGTGCCGTCACGCTCTCCGCTTTCTCCGACAGCAGGAAAGCCACCATTTCCGCGACAGACCAGATGCTTGTGGCTGACTTCAGCGATGTGCGGGCATATATCTTGTCCCTTTGCTCGTCGGTTAGGCTGGCACTCATTGCCGTGGCCATAAAGCCCGGCACTACGCAATTGGAGCGGATCCCCTTTATTCCCCATTCTCGTGCAGTATCTTTGGAGAAGGCTTCCAATGCGCCCTTGCTGGAGGCATACATGGCCAAACCCTTGTATCCCGTATGTACGCTGATGGATGAGATATGTACTATTGCGCCCTTGGTCTTGTGAAGTATCATGTTGCGAATCGCATATTTCGTTATCATCATCGGTGTAAACACGTTCACGTCGTACATGGCTTTCAGCCGGCCAAGGTTGAGGTTGGTCACGATGTCATCGTAAGCCACGGCGGCATTGTTGACAAAGCCGTGCAACACGGTGTCATTGGTGACGAACTCCTTGAAAATGCTCTTACGCGCTCCTTCGGAATCGGCGAGGTCTATGCTCTTGAAGAAAAGATGCCCCACATACTCCTCTTCCAACGCCTTGAACTCGTCGGTATGCGAGCGGGCGACACCATAGACGCTGTTCCCCTCGCGCAGCAGTACACGGCATATTTCCAGCCCGACTCCCCGCGAGCATCCCGTAACCAATATGTTCTTGTCCATTGTCTATTGTCTTTTAAGTTTTCCTGTTCTTGTCAATGAGATTTCCTCGACAAACTTTATCCTGCGAGGCACTTTGAAGTCCTGAAGTTGGCGACCCAATTCCCGCTTGATGTCAATCTCCTTTAACTCTGCGCCATCGTTCAAGACCACATCGGCACACAGTACATGGCCTAACACCGAGTTAGCTCTGCCATAGACCATGGCCTGTCTGACCCCCTCTATCTTCAGGATGGCTGCTTCCACCTCGCCGGGATTGACCTTATAGCCACCTACATTGATAAGCTCATTCTTGCGGCTCTTGAACTTGAACAGCCCATCTTCTTGATTGACCCATTCTATCAAGTCGCCAGAGTGATAAAAATCACCATCGAATTTGAAACTGTCCGAACTTCCAAGCAGTGACTTGTGAATCAGCAACTCATCCTCTACCACCTTGAATTTATCCTTTAGCCCCTTTGGTATCTGAAAGCAATCTCCCTTGGCTGCAAACAATGAACCGGCCTCCGTTGATGCATATACATTGTTGATTTTGGCATTAGGGAATATCTTCTTGATCGCATCATGCAGGTGTTGGTCTGATTTCTCTCCCCCAAGGGTCACGCGCACTACACTCTCGCAGGTATGTTCAAACGGAAGCAGCAAGCGGTAGAATGTTGGTGTGGCAGAAATATGCGTAACCTCTTTCTCTCTAATCTGCCGATACACATAGTCGCGCGGCTGGTTAAAGACATTTACCAGCGTGTTCTGGTTCTCAAATGCTTGGAAGAACACCTGCAAGCCTGCCATATGGGTGGGGTTGTAGGCGTAGACCCACGTCAGTCTCTTGTATTGTTCTCCGATGCGAACCGCACGGGTCAGCGTCGCGATGCTATGCGTCACCTTCTTGGGCTGTCCTGTAGTGCCGGAGGTAAAGAGGGTGATCTCGGACTTGGAACGTTGCACACTCCCTACCACATCGTCCATGTCTTGGAACTGGATGGAAACGATGCTGCTGGCCGCGTTCACTCTGCTCTCATCCAGCCCGCCAATCTCCGATAGGTTCATGTCTGCGTCAATCAGCACCAGAGGTTGGTTGGCAACAAGCGCCTTTATCAGATTGACAAAATAGGCGTAAAGGTCGGCCGTCTGATAGCAAGGGAAATAGGACGTCCCCTCGTTGAGCGAGACCAGCAAGTCGTCATACGAGTATGATTTGCCCTTGTCGCAAAGAAACGTCATGATTGCTCTAATTTGGCAAGAATATCACCGATGGTGTTCACGATTCCGTCCTCAAAGATGTCAAGGTCGAACTCATCCTCTATTTTCACGGTCAACTCGGCCAAATCAAAAGAGGTAAGTCCAAGATTCTCCCTGAGCTTGGTATTGGCACTGATTTCCGTAACAGGAGCGAGGTTCTTGGCTGCTCTAATTTCATTGATGATTTCTAAGATTTTCTCGTTCATATCTGTCATTTGTTAGAAGAATAAATCATATTGATGCACCTTTTTTTCGCCATGGCATTTATGTCCATGTCCGAATACCGCCTGCGTGGCGGTGTCGCCCACCAGTGCCATCTTGAAGGTAGGCAGGTTGGAGCGG
>CAVHBF010000190.1:0-2561 GCA_963634195.1 Bacteroides thetaiotaomicron
CTCCAGAACAGATTCAGATTTGAACGGCGCAGCTCAGGACACGGGTTCATAAACACAAGTGTGCTGCTGCTTCACTACAAGGCAGACGGCTCGCAGGAAATCATAGAACCATCCGCACAATAATTTCAATCCTTTTCCATTACCCGTATATGACAACAAGAAAGACTCTCGCCGCCGTATGTCTTGCACTGTCGTTCCTGCCGGCAATGGCGGAAATCGGCGAACCGCGCAGCAACCTTTGCCTTGGAGCAAATGCGGGCATTGCCATGAACACCGTGGATTTCAGCCCGACCATCAAGCAGAAAATGCACAACGGTCCAACAGTAGGCCTGTCCATGAAATATACCAGTGAAAAGTATTTCACGACCTACTGTGCCCTCTATGCGGAGCTGAACTACACCGTGTTGGGTTGGAACGAGGATATCCGCGACCAGAACTCACAGCCGCTTCCAGACACCTACAGCCGCGACATTGGCTACATACAGCTCCCCGTGTTCGCCCGGCTTGCGTGGGGGAAAGAAGAAAAAGGCCTGCAGTTCTTTTTTCAGGCCGGTCCCCAAGTCGCCATTTGCATTGGCGAAAAGTCAAAGAAAAGCGTACAGTGGACGCTAAACTCCGACGGCACACCGTCAAGACCGAACAATGTCTACGAGCAGTACGGCAAAGACATTGAACGCAAGTTTGACTACGGCATTGTCGGCGGACTGGGGCTTGAATACAACTCACCCGTCGGACATTTCATTCTTGAGGGACGCTATTGCTACGGGTTGGGCGATATGTTCGGTAACTCCAAGAAAGATCCGTTCGCGCGCTCAGCCAATTCCACCATATTCGTCAAACTGGCATATCTGTTTGACGTGAAGAAATAGCGCAGACGCCTTACCGCCAATCATGGAAGCCATATCACTACACGAACTGAACGGCATGGTACGGGAGATTCTTGAGTGCTCCATGAATCGCTCATACTGGATCACCGCCGAACTCAGCGAAGTGCGCGTGTCAGTCAAAGGGCACTGCTTCCTTGAACTCGTGGAAAAGGAGGACGGCTCCCCGAGACCGCTGGCAAAGGCAAGAGCTGTAATCATGAACTATCTGTACCCTGCGATCAAGATGACTTTCGAGGAAACCACAAACCAGCCTTTCTGTCCGGGACTGAAAGTGCAGCTCAACGTGGAGGTCTCGTTCAGCGAAGTATTCGGGTACTCCCTGGTTGTCAAGGACATTGACCCTTCATATACAATTGGAGATCTTGCACGCCGCCGGCAGGAGATTCTCAACCGGCTTGCCGGAGACGGCGTGATAGACATGAACAAGGGCCTCGTCCTGCCAAGACCGCTGCAACGCATCGCCGTCATCTCGTCCGCCACAGCGGCCGGCTATGAAGATTTCTGCAACCAGCTTGACAACAACGCGCAAGGCTTCCGCTTCGTGCACAAGCTCTTTGCTGCCGCAATGCAAGGTGCGGACACGCCCTCGTCGGTAATGTGTGCACTTGATGACATAGCGGGCGAGTCCGACTGTTGGGATGCGGTGGTAATCATCCGGGGGGGAGGGGCTGTAAGCGACCTTGCGGGCTTCGATGACTACAGCCTGGCTTCCTGCTGCGCGCAATTTCCGCTGCCGGTAATCACTGGCATCGGGCACGAACGCGACACCACCGTACTTGACTTCGTGGCCAACATTCACCTCAAGACTCCCACTGCTGTCGCCACCTTCCTGATAGAGCGAATGGCAGGCGAGGCTCAAGGCATCAAGGACACTGAAACAAAAATCCTGTACAAAGTCAGGCTGTGTGTTCAGAAAAATGAACAGCGTCTTGCCAACTGCGTCAACGCTTTCAACGGCAAGGTCTTCGCCGTTTCCCGCAAAAGGGAGAACTGGCTTGCCGTAACTTATGAGAGGATGTGCCAACAGGCCAGAGGTGTTGTAAGGGCGCAACTGCTGCAACTGCCTCAAACGGACAAATTGGCGACTTTGGCCGTGCGGCAGACCGAAAACAGGCGGCACAGGCTTGGCGAGATTGAAAAAGCCATTGACCTGTGCGACCCCGCAAGGGTTCTCAAACTCGGTTACAGCATCACACGTGCAAACGGACACGCGGTCACCACACCGCAAAACCTGCCGGTGGGTACGAAACTTGTCACCACTCTTGCGAGCGGCGAACTGCACAGTATCGTTACTGCACCTGATACAACAACATAACGAACTGACACAAAAACACGGGATTATGCAAAAACTCACCTATGTCAAAGCGACAGAACGCCTCAACGAAATAATGCAGCTGCTGGACAGCGAGCAACTTGACATCGACCACTTGGCGGAAACCGTCAAAGAGGCGAAAGAGCTGATCCGGTTCTGCAAAGAAAAACTGTATTCGGTTGACAAAACCATACAGGAAATAATGAATGACGGAAACGGACAACAATAATTCCGTGAGAAACTTGGCTTCGTCACGGAATTTCACTAATTTTGCACCGTCTTACCAAGTAGGACTCTCTTTCGGAAAGTAGCGCAGTTGGTAGCGCACTACGTTCGGGACGTAGGGGTCGGGCGTTCGAGTC
>CAVHBF010000191.1:0-2473 GCA_963634195.1 Bacteroides thetaiotaomicron
CTGCTATCTGGTGACAGCTCTCTCTTTCTATTAGACCATGATCCTGTTGATGGCAATGTTAGTTATGTGTCGTGGGTTTCTTTTGACTACTTGTCGGAGGTGTCTACACGCTGGGGGACAGCTGGTGTCATTGTTTATAATAGCACAATGAAAGCCTACTTCATTCGTGTCTCTTTCCTGCCGTCCGTGTCAGAAACTGGCGACCTTGAGTATTGCGGCCTTGGCACCGCTAACGGGTTCCTTTTGGGCGCTAAAGACGGTGGGTTTCCGTCAACCTCTCAAGATGAATATATGCAATCGTATGAAAAACATTGGGTGAAGTGGTCAAGTTCGAGTAGTTATAACTCATTGAACATAGTTTCGTATGAGGCACTCTGTCAGATTGTTTTGGACTTGAATTCCATTCAGCAGCCTGCGGGAATTTGCCGTGTATCTACCAATGACGATGTATATTATGTCGTTATGTCTACCGGCCCTTTCACTTGTCCCATTGTTGAAAATGAAATTGGATATGTTTTCTCAAATACGGGTTGGTACTATTGCTCTCCCGATTCTGCCACTTTTGCCGCAAAAGCGTCTACGGCAGACGCATTAGCTTTCATCAACCAACTGTGTACGCAAATTCACGCTAAAATCACCTCGCTTCTCACCGCCTGTAATGCCATCAGTACCAAACTCGACACCCTCACCTCTGTGATCTCCAACGGCAAGGTGCTGGTAGACAACTCGGACGTGGTGTCCGCCATCCAGTCCATTAGCTTTGAGCCGTCCTTGGTCATGCCCAGTATGACCGTCACGTTTGAAGAAATTCAGGCTCTCTCTAATAAAGTCATGAACGGTACACTTGAGTTTACTGAGGAAGTTCCTGCACTGACTGCTATTACCGCCGGATTACTTATGATGGGTAATAAGCTCGATTCCATTGACTTGAATCCGACTGTTGATGTAGTCATAGAGGAAACAGAATACTCTATTGACCATCTTGCCGATATCGTTATCAATTCCGACAGCACTTTCTACAATGTGTTCTATCTCACTGATGATGAGGGAAACGAAACGTCCGTTACCCGCGTCGCTGCAAATTCGCTTTCTGCTGCCGGTAAAGTCTTGCAATTTCTCTTCAAGTTCTGCTTGTCTGATTCTCTCTCGGATGTAGACAGCAGTATAGGCTCTCTCGACAGTTTTTATTTTGATACAGCTGATTCCGGTTTAAGCGAGGGAATGAGTATATGGGATTGATTGCTAATATTGCATTGATTGCTACTGACATTGGAGACTTCTTCCGCTTTTGTCACCAGTTCTTTGATTCTCTGCCGCTCTCCCTGCGGGTATTCATCACTTTTGTTTTCGGCTCTATTCTCGCTTTTGGCCTGATGCGCATGGTTCTCAAGGTAGGCAGTTAGTTATGGTGCGGTATAAACGGCTGTTCGTCTGTTTTCAGCTGCTGCTTCTGACGGTATTTCTTGCTGGCTGTACAGGCGGCTGTGAAGCTGATGATGATTCTCATCATCATGATTATGACCCGGTAACATATAAGTGCAGTTGCGGTGACATTGACCCTAACCATCCCTGTGCGCGGAATCTCTGCTCGGATAAAACGTCCCATTGGCTTGGCTGTCCCATTTGCGGTATCAAGGAAGAGGTGCAGGCGCACGATTATCAGGATTTCCTGAGTGACGAAGAGCGCCGCACATGCTCTGTCTGTGGTTGTGTTTCAGACGATAGTTTTCTTTCGTCTATCACTCTCGTTCTCGGTTCAACGGGTTCCTTTTTTCAACTCTGCCGTTCATTGTTTGATGTGTTTCCCCTCGCTCTTCGCATTATTGTTTATATTGTTTTTGGCGCAATACTGGCCTTTGCACTGCTCCGTTTAATTCGTAAGGTAGGTGATTGATGTGTTCAGTCTCATCCTCGCTATGTTCAAGTGGCTTCCTACTCCTTTGTTTATGCTCGTTTCTGCGATTTTTACCATATTTTCTATTTTCGTTGCCGTGGCGCTTATTAAGATATTCCTGTCTGTACTGGATTTCTTGGCAAAGGTAACGAGCGGTCTGTTTGGAAAGGTGGCTGGTTTGTTTGTCGGATGATTCTTTGATTTCTGCTATTGGTACGTTTCTTTCCGGGTCGTGGCGATTCTTCACACAAGTTGATGTACCCGGTACCGGCTTTTCCTTTGCGGTTCTCTTGGTCGGTCTTGCTATCGTCCCTATCTCCTTGTCGTTTTTGTCGCTTGTCCTCGGTTTTTCGGTCGGTACACTTTCGGATGCGGAATCTATTGCCGGCCGTCTGCATCTGCCCGCCACGTATACTTCTGTCGGCTCGTCCCGTTACCGGATTTCCCCCGGCAGACAATTGGATGTGAGGTGATTCCCATGGATTTTGAAAATACACTTTCAAACACCGCTGATACCGGCGATGCCGCACAGACGGAAACCGGCACACAGACGGTCGTTGTCCAGTCCGGCGAGACTTC
>CAVHBF010000192.1:0-2445 GCA_963634195.1 Bacteroides thetaiotaomicron
GTCCGTTCCTCTTCTCCATATTGAGCATCATGGTTATTGGCACTCCGCCTGCGACCCACTCCGAAGCCGGTTTTGTCGTGTTTTTGACAATTGCCATATAACCCGTCTTGCCGTTAGCTATCAGCTGGGATGCGCTTACCCCGAGCGAGTAGCAGTAGTCTGCATCAAAGTTAGAGGGAGCTGCACACCGTCCCTCGTATCCGAAGAAATGGTGCAGGGCGGAAAACTTTCCGTTGTATTTTCCCTCGCCCTTCCATTGCTGCAGTTTTGAGGCAACCATAGATGACAGCAGTTTTTCTGTTTCAATAAGTGAAACCTGTACGTTTCCGTGAGGGTCACGTTCTCCCGTAAGCTGTTGGGCAAACGATGCGGGAAGAGACGCCAAAGTAGCGGTGTTGTCCTTTGACAGATGGCCGTCAAGCAGCCATTCCACATTGTCGGCGGGTTTGGCGTCCGTATATTCCTTTGAAGAGAGGACATCGTTAAGCTCGGCAATCAGGCTCTTTACTGCGGGAATAAATTCAATCAGTCCTTCCGGAATAAGAACAGTACCGAAATTGTTGCCGTCTTTCGCCCTCATTGCCACAGCCTCCGCGATATAGGTCACAACATCGTCCAGCGACAGTTTCTTCTCCTGTATTTCCTCGGAGACAAGGCAAACGTTTGGCTGCACTTCCAGAGCGCATTCCAACGCAATGTGGCTTGCCGAACGGCCCATCAGCTTGATGAAATGCCAGTATTTTTTTGCAGAATTAGCATCGCGCTGGATGTTTCCGATAACTTCCGAATAAGTCTTGCAGGCTGTGTCAAAACCAAAAGACGTTTCGATCTGCTCGTTTTTGAGGTCTCCGTCAATCGTTTTAGGGCATCCAATTACCTGTACGCCATATTTTTTTGCCGCATAATATTCCGCCAGAACACAAGCGTTTGTGTTTGAATCGTCCCCACCAATGATTACAAGGGCCTTGATTCCAAGCTCCCTGATGATTTCCATGCCGCTTTCAAACTGCTCTTCCTGTTCAAGTTTCGTGCGACCGGAGCCAATCATGTCAAAACCACCAGTATTTCTGTATTCGTCAATGATATCGGCAGTGAGTTCCTTGTATTTGTGGTCAACCAAGCCGCCGGGACCGAGAAGGAAGCCATACAGCTTGTTTGCGGGGTTGAGACGCTTGATGCCGTCAAACAATCCGCTGATGACATTGTGTCCTCCGGGGGCTTGTCCGCCTGAAAGGATAACACCGACATTCATCGGCGCAAAATCCTTCCCCTTGCCCGGAACAAACTCCACCAACGGCAATCCGTATGTGTTGGGGAAGAGTTTCCTGACCTCTTCCTGATCTGCCACGCTCTGCGTGGGAGCGCCTTCCTTTACATCTACATCTCCCCGAAGCCCAAGTGGAAGTTTTGGGCTATAGGATGCTCTTGCAATTTGTAATGCACTTTTCTTTGTCATTGTCCTTTAAGTTTTAAATTATTCGGTAACGTTGTTTTCTGTGAGAACCGGAAATTTCAGTATCCTCCCTATTTTTATTTCATCTTCTTTTTTTATGCCGTTCAGTATCAGGACATACGGCAGACAGTCCTTGTTCCCGTAAATCTGCAGGCAGTAGCGTCGCACGTCATAGTCGGGCTTTATCCTCCTGTATGTCTTTATCCCCGTTATGAGATATTTTCCGCCTGTAATCTGAGGGAATCCGCCTGTCGTGTCGTTGTCCATGAACTTGGCTTCCTTTGTGACTGTTGTCTGTGTCAGATTCCGTTTCTGCGGTTTTGCGGTTTCCAACCTGACGGGGCTCTCTGTCTTCACTGCAACGTTTGTGCCGTTGCCTCCTATTATAGACGGGAATTCAACAATGCGCATATAGCCAATCACATAGGTCACGCCGATTAAAACCAAGACAACCGGA
Organism: Bacteroides thetaiotaomicron; assembly: GCA_963634195.1. Classification (GTDB taxonomy): domain Bacteria; phylum Bacteroidota; class Bacteroidia; order Bacteroidales; family Bacteroidaceae; genus UBA6382. The sequence continues at coordinate 1,911 of CAVHBF010000192.1, forward strand.
ATGCTCCACCACAAGAACCGCTTGCTGTATGAACCGACCCGTTTCCTTTCTTGGTTGTCCTCGTCAGAATCCTCTTCCTCTTTGCGTTCTTCTATTTGGGCGCGGGGGTAGGAGGGGGCAATTTCGGGTGTTTCCCGTTTTATGGTGTTCTCGACAGTCAAGCAGTCTGCCTGTTCTTTTGTTCCTGTGCTTTCAACAGTGTCGGCTGTTGTGCCGCCATCAGGGTCAAGTCCGTTTTCTACGACAGCTGCAACGTCTTCATCGTCAATGATGACCGTTTCAAACTGCGAAAAAGGACGGTTGACTTTGTCCCGGAGATTCTTGTCCGGGGTAAAGGTTATCTTGTTGTATTCAGCGATGGAGACCCTTTTTCCGGTATTCACGTTTATACTCTCACGGGCGTTGACGACAACCATTTTGAATGTACCCAGCCCTTTTATCTTGACAATGTTGTCTTTTGCCAACGCCTCTTTCAGCGTAGCGAAGAAGGCCCGGACAAACATTTCGGTGGAGGTCTTGCTGCGCCCTGTATCGC
>CAVHBF010000193.1:0-2405 GCA_963634195.1 Bacteroides thetaiotaomicron
GGTAGAGCATTGGCTTCCCAAGCCGAGGGTCGCGGGTTCGAGTCCCGTCTGCCGCTCAAGTGAAAGGGTGTTTGTCCGGGTTTGTATTTCCCTTGTATGTCTTTGTTCTTTGTTGAAAAACCGCATGACCCGCCGGTTGCTTCAGTTTTTGCTGTTTTGCGAAGGCAGGGGTGACTTTTGTTGCGGCACAACCGTTGGAGACACCGGTTTCTTTGGTGCCTTTTCGTATAAAAAGATGACGGACAATGCCGGTTGCTACAGAAATAAGTGCTAATTTTGCAGTATGAAGGATTGTGCCCGGCAAGACGTGTCCATTGACCGTTGCCAAGGGGCATAACATAAGGAGACTGAATACGTTAACAATTAATTTTTGATATTCAAATGAACATTTCACTTGAGAGAGCCGAACACGCTGTTGCCGGCAAACTGACTGTAACCGTAAACAAAGATGACTATCAGGACAAGGTGACCGCATCTTTGAAAAAAATAAAGCAAAAAGCCCAAATGCCGGGTTTCCGCAAGGGAATGGTCCCGATGGGGCTTGTGCAGAAGATGTACGGTACGGAGGTTAAGGCAGAGGAAATACAGAAACTTTTGACAGACACGGTCAACAATTATATTGGCAACGAGAAACTGGATGTTTTGGGAGAACCGATGCTGGCAGAGGACAATCCGCAGATGAACATAGAGACAGGAGAGGACTTCTGTGTTAAGTTTGACCTTGTTTTCGCTCCGGAGATTTCCGTTAAGCTTGACGGCAGGACAACGGTTGATTACTACAACATAGGCGTGGATGACGATGCCGTGAACAAACAGACAGAACAGTATTGCCGTCAAAATGGAGCGCACGTTGCCGCCGAGGTGTATGCAGAAGACGATCTCCTGAAGGGAAGTCTTGCGGAAAACACTGGAGGCGAAAATGCCCTGAAGATAGAAAACGTAAGCCTTATGCCCAGATTCTTCAGCAATGACGAGCAGAAAGCACTTTTCACTGCGGCCAAAAAAGGTTGCGACATTGTTTTCAATCCCTCAAAAGCCTACGATGGCAGAGATGCAGAGCTTGCCTCGTTGCTTAAAACCGAAAGAGAAGAAGCGGTGAAGCACAACGGTGACTTTACGTTCCATATTGACGAGATCAGCCATTTTGAACCGGCAAAGGTGGACGAGACCCTGTTTGATGCCGTATATCATGGGGCAAACATAAAGACAGCGGACGAATTCGCAGCCAGAATAAAGTCTGATTTAGAGGAGCAATACAAGCAGGATTCGGACTACAAGTTCTTGATAGACCTGAAATCTGCAGCAATGAAGAAAGCCGGCGAACTTCCGCTTGCGGAAGACCTGCTGAAGAAAATGGCTTTACAAAACGCAAAGTCAGACGAGACCAAAAAGCAGATTGAAGAGCATTTTGCAGATTACCTTGCAGACTTGCGTTGGAGTCTTGTGAGAAAAGAGTTGGTCAAGTCTTTTGAAATCAAGATTGACGATGCGGCAATGATGAGTGCTTCAAAGAAGCTGATTCGTATCCAGATGGCCCAATATGGCATAATGAACATTCCGGAAGAACAGTTGGAGCGGTTCGCCGCAGAAAGGGTCAAGGACTCCAAAACATATGACGGGATTTTTAACACCGCCATAGACACGGCCCTCGTCAATGCCGCCAAGAAAGTTGTCAAGCTGAAAGAGACCACCGTGTCGATTTCAGAATTCAACAAGATGTTCCAATAACAGTTGGATGAAACACGAAGCCTGTACGTTCTATTGTAATGCCAAACATAGCACGGACTGGCTTTGTGCTTTGTAGAACAACCTGTCTGCCGCAGCGTACAGGCAATCAAAATTGCCCGGAGAAACCCTTTTCGCTATGGAAATGTGCGGTAACGGCATTCTTTTATTATAGCAGCATCCGCTAACATTTGTCAATTATGCAAAGAAGTGATTTTGAAAAATTCGCAACAGGTCATGTCGGCGTGAATTCCATGGTTCTCAGCGATGTGATAAAAAGTCAGGGACAGTATATCAACCCTTATATCTTGGAGGAGAGGCAGCTCAATGTAACCCAAATGGACGTTTTCAGCCGTCTGATGATGGACCGGGTCATATTTTTGGGAACCCAGATAGACGACTATACGGCAAATACGCTGCAGGCCCAGCTGCTCTATCTGGAATCCGTGGATCCCGACAAGGACATTTCCATTTACATTAACAGTCCCGGTGGTTCTGTAAGTGCCGGAATGGGAATTTATGACACGATGCAGTTTATCACGTGTGACGTGTCTACAATATGTACAGGCATGGCGGCTTCGATGGCTGCGGTTTTGCTTGTAAGCGGCCAAGAAGGGAAACGTTTCTGTTTGCCACACAGCCGTGTCATGATACACCAGCCGTTGGGGGGAGTGCAGGGG
>CAVHBF010000194.1:0-2331 GCA_963634195.1 Bacteroides thetaiotaomicron
TTGCCGCTCAGTTCAGAACAGGGTGTCCAGACGACAGTCGGCAAGGACGAACTTAGGTCATTGCGGTTTGCCATGGCGACCCATGCCGGCAGTTGGGCAGAATAGTAGGTGGTGCTTGCCCATTTTCCGCTTTGGGGGTCAATCCAGAAAGCCCCGTCGGCAGCGTGACCGGCACTTAGAATGGCGGCATCGCTGAACGGGGCGAAAGAATAGACAACGGCCTTGCCCTCGGTGGCCACTTTCAGCTCGTCGCCGATAGTGGATACGCCGAGATTGCGCGGTGACAGTTTTTCGGTCGTTTCCAGTCCGCCCACGGTGTCATCGGCAACGCAGTATTCCGGACGCAGAGTATTGCGGTTGAACCACTGGCGGTCTATTATGCCATTGTCATAAGGCACGGCACCGGTGGCAAGGGTGGCAATGGAAGAAGCCCTGTTGAGATTGTCGTTGGGGTATTGGGCATAGCTGTAGACCCGGCCTTCGCTGAACAGCCGCTTGAATCCGTTGTCGCCGTACAGGGGCATGAAAGCGTCAAGCAAGTCGCTACGCAGTCCGTCAACGGCGATATTCACGACCATGCGCGGGATTTGCCTGTCGGCCTGCGCCTCAATGCCGGCAAGCAGGGTGACGGCAAGAAAGGGCGCGAATTTCAGCAGTTCCTGAAATTTCTCCACGGGTGACGCGTGCTTGTCTTTACGGTGCTGTTGCATTGTCAGGGTTTCTGTTTGGTTTTTGCCGTCTTGCGGTATTTCAGCCATACGATAATGCTTGTTGTGCTGCGTATAAGCATAAGCAATGCCAAAAGCATTGTCGCTGAATTGAATTGTTGCGGAATTGTCTGCGAAAAGAGCAGGAACAGAGCAAGCACGGGAGCGGCTACGATGTGGTATTGTCTGTAGTCGTGTCTGCGTGCGCCTGCAATCTGCCAATAGATTCCCACGAGGGGCAGCGGATTGAGAATCCATACAAGCCAGTTGGAGTCCACGGTGGGGTGAACCGAGAACAAGAAGACAAACGTGACCACAGTTCCGGCAAGCCCCTGGACAAGCAACAGTACTGTGTCGGCAATCCAGAAAACGCGTCTGTGGCGTATTTCCCAAATGCCGAGAGTCACGGCTGCGGCCAGCATCAGAGCGGCGAGTACTGAGGGTGACAGAGGAGAGCCGGCGGTGTCTCCGGCCGGTTTCGGATCAAGCAGCCTGTGTTTTTCCAGCACGAAATTGTGTACCGAGAACCCGCCGCCAAGTATTATCGTCCGGTCAAGGTCTTGTGCGAGAACAAGCGGCGCAAACTGCAGGTCGCGCCCCGTGGCGGGCAAATCAGCCTTGCTGCCGAGCAGCAGGTCTTGTCCGAAAGCCGCCCATTTCGCATTGCGGCAGAAAAAGTGTATGGCATCCCTGAAACTGCGTTCTGTCGGTCTGTCCGGGTATTGCAGTTTTCCGTCAATGTTCCGTTCTATCAAGTCCCTTATGCGTGTTGCGCAGTTGTCGTACAGGAAATTGTAAAGATAAGTGCGGTTCTCGGGCTTGGCGTTGTCAAACAGAGCCCGATATATCCGCCGGCATTCGGTCTGAGTGAGATTCAGCACTTGCTCGTCAACGTACCTGCCGCTGCGGCGGTAGCTGTCCATAAAGTTTTCGGTGGGCAGTCCTACGCACATGTAGTAAGTTTTTCCCATGGCGAATTTCAGCGCGAAATTGCTGGTGCTGAAATCGAAGACCCCATAGTTGAAAGTGACGTCAAGCCCCGTGCTGTCAGTCCGCATTACCCTTATGGCAGAGTGCCCGTAGTATTCGTACACTTCGTTGCCCGGTCCGCACGTCAACAGGCTTATCCGCAACTGTGGGACTCCGTCCTGCTTTGCCGATATGCTGTCTGCCGCAAGCATTTCCCGGGAATTCCCCGCTTGTTTGATGAGTTCAGCCGAAACCTTTTTGTCCAGTCTCTCCCTGAGTTGCCGTTGCTTGGCACTGAGCCTTGAACGGGCATCGGTGTAGTCTTTGATGTGCTGCCGTTCGCTGTCTGCAACAGGGGACTGGGCGCAGGCGGTTTTCGTTGCTGACACGAATGCCAAAAACACCACAAGCAGTACGGACTTTGTCACGAGTCTGAGTCTTCGCACGGGAACAGTATTCATATATACTTAACGGTGTGCAAAAATAGCAAAAATAATTTGATTGCGTGATGTTTGTGCGCACCAAAAAAATTGGGAATCGAGTTGCAAACCCCCGACTCCCAATCTCCTGTAAGAGAGAAATCGTATTTTGCTATGCGCCTACGATGGCGTTGTAGATGGCCACGGCGTCGGAAGAGTTCACCTCGCCGTTGCCG
>CAVHBF010000195.1:0-852 GCA_963634195.1 Bacteroides thetaiotaomicron
CTTGCCCAACAGGTTAAAGGCGCATAACAGTTGAATATGCTTGTCACTGGCTAAAAGTCTTAATGCCAACTCCTTTGAATACGGCACATCCTGCAGAATTTGAAATACAAGTTGCTCTGCCAGTTCCTGGCTATCCAACTCCGACAGCCAACTGTATGCAGTCTGTTCCGAGAACTGTTTTGCAGGATATGTCAGTATGGCAAGCATCTTACATTCCCTTACCTTACTCTTCCACAACTCCTCTGCAAGTGCTTTGTCTTTGCCGTATTCTGCTGCCATTTCCTGCAGATGCTGCAACGACACCCCCCAGCATATCTTGTACTGAAGACCTTTCTCCCTTAATGACTCGGCAGTTTCACCGTTCATATACAGGCGAAAACTCTGTTTGATATGCCTTACTTTCTCCTCCGTAGAACAATTGTTCATTTTTTCAGATCGTTTTCTATAAATGATGCGACACGGTCGAAGATTCTCTGTACCTGTGGAGAATGCAGATAAAAAACATTTTTCTTCAGCATTGTCGAAACCGTTTCAAGAGAATGTTCATACGATGAAATTTCGTTCTCCGACTGAATCCGGTGTTTACTTTGACTTTTTATCTCCCTCTCCCTCTCTGCAACGAGAACATCACACTCCCTGACAAGCATCGGCGCTACCGTCTGGTCAAAAAGGTGATGCCCCTGTATATAGAGGTATGTCTCTTCAGGTTTGACACCAAGATGCCCCAACTCTTCCGACAACTTGTCGTATTCTCTGTGAGCAAATTCTGTAGTTGACGCATTGAGGTGACAGATTTTCTTTTTCACCTTGTCCTCCAATGTCCGCAGTATATCCTTTGTACGGTTCTTCACC
>CAVHBF010000195.1:862-2297 GCA_963634195.1 Bacteroides thetaiotaomicron
GTCAGCGTCCACACATGCGATCATGTCCGGACCCATTCCGTCCTTGAAAGCCGACATTAAGGCCGCCTTTTTCCCACGTCCAAGATGTCGTCCTCTTGTCGGCAACATTATGCGGAACTTGATGTCCGGTGTTTCCATCTGGGACAAAATGGAACGCCAGAAGAACACGTCATCGTAACTTTCCACATATGCCACGATTATCCGACAACTGTTTTTGCCGTTCAGTTTGTTTGCGGCATGGAGGTAATCGGAGTTTATGTATTTCCCGAGCCCAGGCATAGTCTGTATCTGTTGTTACTTGACCTCTATCTCAGAAACCTCCGTCACCATGTCAAGCCAACCGTTCATAATCACAGCAGGCGAATGTGTCGTCAATATAATCTGCACGTTAGGATTCAGTTTTATGATTGTCTCGATGAGCTTCTGCTGCCATTCCACATGCAGCGAAGCCTCCGGTTCGTCCATAAACAGCACATAAGGTTGTCCGTCTTCCACAAGGACTGTCAGCAGGATCACAAGCAACTGCTTTTCGCCCGATGACAATTGGTAAGGCACAAGCACCTCTCCTTTTTGCAGGAATCGGACTTCGTTCTCAGTACGGATAATGCTCTTTGCCGTTTCAGAGAAGAAGCCGTCTATCAGGTCCTGAAACAATGTCTTGGGACGCGATATTTCCTGCGCTTTCTCCGCAGCATCGGGAGCACCGCTCTGCAGGGCTGCTATGATCCTGTTGCCTATATTTACCTGATAGTCCAGATATTTCCTCTGCAACTGAAAGAGCTGCCAGTCCAGTTCCGTTGCCAGCGACAAGTCCATCTTTGTTATCACATCGTGGTTCAACAGAGGTCTGTCAAACGAGCGTATCAGGTCATACCTTATCCATTTAGCATCGGTTGGATACACGTCAAGCTTGACTCCTTTGAGCATATGGCTTTGAAATTCCCCGCCTTGTGACAATCCCTTCACCACCTTGTTCAATATAGTGCTTTTCCCCACTCCATTGATTCCGCTCAGAACATTTACCTGCCGGTTAAGATTCCAGCATATATGTTTCACACCAGCCCAAAGGGAATCTATTTCAATCCGGGTGATATATTCCGCAAACTTCTGCATAGCATTGTCCTTATACTTGATGTTAATTTATACCTATCGTTTGGTCGTACACGATGTCAACTAATATTTTGAGTTCCGTGTCGTCCAACTCTATGTGGCAATCCTTTTGTTCTTTCCTTATCCTTGCATACAAATCACTTACGGGAATCTGAGTTGCAAGAACCCATTTCCGCAATTCTTCCACTGCTTCAGCCTTTCTTCCCGTTATCCAGCACACTATCGACTTGCGGACTCTGTCCTGCACACCAATCTCCGTTCCGTTGATATTACCGTACATCGACAGAGCCTTTTCGTAGTCATTGCTCTTTATGTGAGCCAATGC
>CAVHBF010000196.1:0-2251 GCA_963634195.1 Bacteroides thetaiotaomicron
GCCTCAACATTACAGGAAAGGTGATAAAAAGTCACCACAACGTTGGCGGACTGCCAAAGGAAATGAATCTCCAACTCTGCGAACCGCTGAAATGGCTCTTCAAGGACGAGGTTCGCCGCGTAGGACGCTCAATGGGAATGCCGGAACACCTTATTACGCGCCACCCGTTCCCTGGACCAGGATTGGCAGTGCGAATACTCGGAGACATAACACCGGAGAAAGTGCGAATACTTCAAGACGCCGACGACATCTATATCCGCGGACTTCGCGAATACAAAGTCAAGCTTTCGGGCGAAGAGGCACGCCGTGTGCTTGCTGCCGGCGTTCCCGCCGACATGCAGAACGGCGAGATTGAAGTTTCTCTCTACGACCAGATTTGGCAGGCTGGCACCGTTCTTCTTTCAACAGTGCGATCTGTTGGAGTGATGGGCGACGAACGCACTTACGAACACCCTGTCGCACTGCGCGCCGTAACTAGCACAGATGCAATGACAGCCGACTGGGCACATCTTCCATACGACTTTATGGCAAAGGTTTCAAATGAGATAATAAACAAAGTGCGCGGAGTTAACCGCGTTTGCTACGACATCTCTTCAAAACCGCCTTCGACAATCGAGTGGGAATAAATTCAGAGCGACACACAAGGAAATTGCGAAAACAGATTTCCACCCACATACTGTAAAATAAAAAAGCTGCATTTTCCGGTTTTGACTAACTGATTCCGGCAAATGCAGCCTTTTTTATGCCTGTCGCACAACTGTTACAAGATGGAGAACAAGCCTAAATATCCTTTTTGGAGTTCTTTATTTTCTTGCCGTCCTTGTCTATTTCCCAAACTTTGCCGTCCTTATAAACCTTGCATTTGCCGTCGACAAATTTATGGACAGAGTCATATGAATGCGGCTTGATTACCACTTCTCCCGTTTTGTTCACGAAGAGGTATTTTCCCTTTTCGTCCTTTACGGCGGCAAGGCCGTCAGAAAAATTTCCGACATAGGTGTAAATGAACGGCACCGCCTCTTCACCTTTGTCGTTTAAATAGCCATATTGAGAGCCTTCCTTCTTGGCAAGAATCATACCTTCGGAGTAATTGCCCAACAACTCATAAATTACGGGGATAAGGACCTTTCCGTCTTTGTCGAGCATACCCCAACGCTTGTTTTGAGACACATACATATTCGACTGCAAGATGCCGTCGGGAATGTTCTTCTGCGTCAGTTCTTTTTTATGTACCAGTACCTTGTCATAAACTGCCTGTTGAATGGCACGGTTGTCTTTGGTTATTATGCCCCATTTGCCGTTGATCCTACAGAAAAGCCTGTCGTTGATTACAGGCGAAAGATATTCATATATGCAAGGGACAAGGGTCTTACAGTCAGCAACACACAGAAGTCCTGATTTTCCATTGCTTGATATAAACATATAGTCCAGATCTTTTCTGTCTGGAATCAGTTCAAACGGTATTGTCTGCTTGTCGCCTGCGGTAGACAAGCGGTAAGCTTCCTCTATGACGCAGGGCTGAACCTCGTTGCCTTCCTTGTTGAAAATTCCGTGTTTGCCTTCTCTTTCAACCCATGCAAGCCCGTTTGCATTGAAATCTCCAATCATTGAGAATTCAAAAGGGATGATTGTATTGTTGTTGCAGTCTATAACGCCGAATTTACCACGGTAATTGGCACGCATCGGACCGTCTGCAGAATAGTCCTCAATATAATTGTATATACAGCGTACCTTGGCAGTGATTTTGTTTGTGCCGCAAAGAGTGACATAACCATATTTCCCGTCTCTGCATATGCGCCAAATACTGTCTTTAACGCAAACAAGTTCGTCATAGTCACAGGGCAACAAAATATCGTTTTGCGAGCTGACCAAACCCGACTTGCTGTTGAGTCTGCATTTGTAGACATTGTCTTTGGTATCGCCACCTTGCTTCACCAAATTCAAATCGTCATACACAACGGGCACCAATTCATTGCCGTTCTCGTCAATGGCTCCGTATTTTGAAGAATAGTTTTCCTCATTGTTCTTCATAGCCACGGCCAAACCGTTTTGGAATTCATAAACCTCTGTGTATTTATACAGGGGATTACTCCCCTGTTCTGACTTCTTTGCTGGATTGTTTACAGACTGGGAAAAGCAGAGGCAAGAGAACATTACTGAAATGGTAAGGGAAAATAATCTCATAATCTTGTAGTTTTAGTAATCGATGCCGTTTAATTTATAAATAAGGTAAAAGCGAAATGCCTACACG
>CAVHBF010000197.1:0-2250 GCA_963634195.1 Bacteroides thetaiotaomicron
TGGCTGGACGAGCCGTTTACGCCTCCGCCAGAGCGGGTTGAAGAAGGATAAATGGACCACAAAAAGACTTGGAGGGGTTGCGTTCTATAACAACCTCACTTTCTTCATGCCCGTAATTTATTTAGGACAATATTGACAATCTCGGCAAAAAAAAACCATCGTCCGAACTTTTTAAGAATAAAAGTCGCTAATTTTGCACACGGTACTCAGAATTTACTTTTTCACAGGTATTGCACTCTTCTGTACCACAAAACACCAAACAACTATACAAATCAACATTGTTTTTATGAGTAGTCAACAGGAAAACATCAAAAAACTCGTAGAAAAACGTGCTGCCGCACGCCTTGGCGGTGGCGAGAAAGCCATTGAAAAGCAGCACGCCAAAGGCAAGCTTACCGCCCGGGAGAGAATTGAGCTGCTGCTTGACGAGGGGAGCTTTGAAGAGATGGACATGTTCAAACTCCACCGCTGCACCAACTTCGGCATGGAAAAGAAGCAATTCTATGGCGACGGGGTGGTTACGGGAAGCGGAACCATTGACGGTCGTCTGGTCTATGTCTTTGCACAGGACTTTACGGTCAACGCAGGCTCACTGTCAGAGACCATGGCCGAAAAAATCTGCAAGGTAATGGACGAATCCATGAAGATGGGAGTGCCCTGTATCGGTCTCAACGACTCCGGTGGCGCGCGCATACAGGAAGGAGTCAATGCTCTGGCTGGGTTTGCCAACATCTTCCAGCGCAACATTGAAGCATCGGGCGTTGTTCCCCAGATTTCCGCTATCTGCGGTCCTTGTGCCGGCGGTGCCGTCTACTCTCCTGCAATAACCGACTTCATATTCATGCTTGAGAATGTCAGCTATATGTTCCTCACCGGTCCCGCCGTAGTGAAAAGCGTAACAGGCGAAGAGGTCACACAAGAAGCTTTGGGGGGCGCGTCCGTACACTCCACGAAAAGCGGTGTCGCACATTTCACCTGCCCCACGGAGGAAGACCTTGCCCTCAAAATACGCAAGCTTATTTCATTCATTCCCCAGAACAATATGGAGACTACTCCAAGAGTTGAGTGTACGGATCCTGTCAACCGTGACGACGAGGCTCTCAACGACATTCTGCCCGATGACCCCAACAAAGCATATAATATGTATGATGTCATAGGGAGCATCATTGACAACGGGGAATTCCTTGAAGTCCACAAGAATTTTGCGAAGAACATAATCGTCGGCTTTGCCCGTTTTAACGGTCAGAGCGTAGGCATCGTGGCAAACCAACCAAAGGTATACGCTGGAGTGCTGGACTGCAACGCCAGCAGGAAAGCCGCCCGCTTCGTGCGTTTCTGCGATGCATTCAACATTCCCATTGTCACACTTGTCGACGTGCCGGGCTTCCTGCCGGGAACAGGTCAGGAATACAATGCAGTGATTGACCACGGGGCAAAACTGCTCTTCGCCTATGGAGAAGCAACAGTGCCAAAGGTGACAGTAACCCTCCGCAAGAGCTATGGAGGCTCGCACATCGTGATGGGCTGCAAGCAGCTCAAGGCGGATGTCAACTATGCTTGGCCGAACACCGAGATTGCCGTCATGGGATCAAAAGGAGCAGTGGCCGTGCTCTATGCAAAAGCCGCAAAGACTGCAGAAGACCCGAAAGCGTTCCTTGCAGAGAAAGAGGAAGAGTACAACGACTTGTTCAACAATCCGTATCAGGCTGCAAAATACGGCTATATTGACGATGTCATAGAACCCAAGAACACCCGTTTCCGCATTTGCAGGGCTCTCGCAGTTCTACAGAACAAACGCGAGACCCGTCCCGCAAAGAAACACGGCAACATTCCATTGTAAACATTACCAAAGCCTATCATACAATCATGAAGACTAATAAAATAGTCACCCTTATGGTCATGCTGACCCTCTGCATAGACGGAGCGTTGGCAGACGGAACCAAGAGCCTGCGACTAAGCGAGGTGGCAATAGGCGACAGTGCAAAAGGAAGCGCGTGGATTGAAATACAGAATACGTCGTGGGGAACCCAGGACTTTGGCAGTTTCTATATCACCAACGATCCATCAGCACTTGACCCGAAACTCTCGGCTCCGGAACGCATAAAGAAAATGCGTCTTATCCCTACGGGAGATCCTGTTACGGAAATTGCTCCGCAGAATTGCCTTGTCCTGTATGCCGACGGACAGGAGAATCTTGGTATCCAACACCTCAAGTTCACCCTGCACCCCGGCGACATCGTGGCCGTATAC
>CAVHBF010000198.1:0-2240 GCA_963634195.1 Bacteroides thetaiotaomicron
GGTCGGTATAAAAGCAGGATTAAAGGCATCATTTGAGCCAAACGGAATAAGGATAGGGTTTGCCGACAACGATATGGTGTTGGGGTATCGTGAGTTTAAGGCAAATGCAGACAGTTATATCCTTATCGGTGACAATAGCAGGGTGTCCGCAGATATGCAACTGAAAGCAAGCGATGGCACTGGTATACAGTTGTTCAGCAATGATGAAAACACTGATGCCATGCAAGACTTGACATTGGGAGTGCATCATCTCGACATTGCTTCAATTACAAGTATCATTCCTTATTGTCCGAATATTCAAGGTGTTATGAATGGCGATTTCCACGTTGTTCAAACCCCAACAGAGTTGTCCGTGTCCAGTTCCCTCGGGGTAGACAAGCTCATATATGAAGGTTGTCCAATGGGAGACCTGTCTTCGGAGTTTGTGTATATGCCTTTGGACAATGATGGGCATTATGTTGATGGAATATTGACTCATAATGGAAATGACATAGGAACAATCAAAGGTACTTATAAAACCGAGAATGATGAGGGCGTATTGGATGCGGACATAAATCTTGAAAAATTGCCGTTGGATCTTGTCAACGGATTTATGCCTGATCAAATTATCGGCCTGAAAGGTTATGGGGATGGCGCACTGAAGATTAAAGGTCCATTGTCTGCAATGCATATAGACGGGGAATTGGACCTTGATTCGGCATATCTTGTGAGTGTTCCTTATGGCGTTGAATTGCGGTTTGATGACCGGGCGGTACATATAAAGGACAGTAAACTCCTTCTTGAGAACTTCAACATGTACGCCAATAATTCACAACCTCTCGTCATGAACGGAAATATAGATTTCTCTGACATGGACAAAGTGATGCTGAACATGCGTATGTATGCACGCAATTTCCTGCTCGTTGACTCCAAAGAGAATAGAAGAAGTGAAGTGTTCGGCAAGACTTATGTGAATTTTAATGCCAATCTGACTGGACCGGTAGCGGCAATGCGGATAAAAGGAAACCTCGATGTGCTCGCTTCCACGGATGTAACCTACATAATGAGGGATACTCCGCTTACAACGGATAATAAACTTGATGAATTGGTGAAGTTCACTGATTTCAACGAGAAAAAGGAGGAAAGCATTGTCCGTCCTCCGATAGAAGGGCTTTATATGGATCTTTCCATATCTGTAAATGATGGTGCGAGGGTATTCTGCGCACTCAATGCCACAAAATCAAATTATATAGATATGATTGGCGGTGGCGATCTTCGTATGATTTACAGTCAGGACGAATTGCGCCTTACAGGTCGGTACACGGTGAATAGCGGCGAAATGAAATACTCATTGCCAATCATTCCGCTAAAGACATTCACCATTCAACAAGGCTCTTATGTGGAGTTTGCAGGAGACGTGATGAATCCTGCGCTCAATATAACAGCTACGGAGACCACCAAAACAGGTGTGAATGCAGATGGAACAAGTCGTAGCGTGACATTCAATTGTGGTGTTGTCATAACTCAAACCCTCAATGATATGGGGCTTGAATTTATAATAAGCGCACCGGAGGACATGACTATAGACAACGAACTGCAAGCTATGTCAAAGGAGGAGAGGGGGAAAATCGCCGTTACGATGCTTACCACCGGGATGTATCTTTCCGATAATAACCTGTCTGCATTCTCTATGAACGATGCACTGAGTTCATTCCTTCAGAACGAAATCAACAATATTTCATCCGCAGCATTGCGGACGCTGGATCTTTCGATAGGACTTGACAATTCCACTGATGCGACAGGTGCGTTGCATACAGACTATACTTTCAAATTCGCCAAGCGTTTTTGGAACAATCGTATAAGGATTGTTGTCGGAGGCAAGGTATCCTCTACCCAGACCAGTCCGGAGAACATATTTGACAATGTGGCATTTGAATACCGTCTTGACAAGAATGCCAATACCAACATGCGGTTGTTCTATGATCGTGCCACATATGACTTCCTTGAAGGCTATGTCGGACAATATGGGGTAGGTGTTGTTTGGAAACGCAGACTCCAGCGACTTTCCGAATTGTTCAGGTTCGGAAAGAAAGTGTCATCTGTACCAACGGATAGTATTGTGAAAGGAAATGAGGCGGATAAACAAAAAGCAAAGAATGAATGATTATAGATAGGAAACATATCAAACTGCTGTGTCTTGCTTTTCTGTTTGCAGGATGTTCTTCCACCTCAGCTTTGGACGAGGGAGAACAACTCTATAC
>CAVHBF010000199.1:0-1406 GCA_963634195.1 Bacteroides thetaiotaomicron
CCCATATATAGCGGAATGGTGAGTATATCTCCATCACGTCCTACATTATATTGACCTAATTTGATCGCATTCTTGACATGATACACATCCCTGTTCTTCAGAACCGTAGTCACACTCTTGGCCTTACCTGTCTTTGCTTTGACCTCAAGAATGACACATTCACCCTTGAACCTTATCAGGAAATCCAGCTCAAGACCGCTGTCCTTGTGAAAATAATATAGTTTTTGCCCCGACTTACATAAGAAATCGGCCATAAGGTTCTCGAAGATTGCTCCCTTATATCCAAGAAGATTTCCCTTTAAAACATCTGCCTGAGTGCCATAGTCAAGCATTGCCATGAGGATACCAATGTCAGTGGTGTACACTTTGAAACAATCTTTGATGGAATTACCCTCCAACGGCAGTTCCGTAATTTGTGTGTTATAACATCTTTTGACTATCCCTGCATCCTCCAACCATTGAATGCTACCGATGAACTGCGAAGACCGTCCGCCCTTTTTGACTATGGAATATTGGAATTTCTTGTTTTCCTTGGCCAATTGTTTCGGAATGGATTCAAAACATTCACGGATATTAGACTTGTCCGCATCGTCTGCGTATTTAATCATATCCTCTTCGTATCCGGCAACAAGACTGTGCTGAACCTCATATATAAGTTCAATGTTTTTGGTCTCAAGGAAACAGTTCACCACTTCCGGCAGACCTCCTACAATGACATATCTGCACAGCAGCTCCATCATTGCCTTGTGAATTCCGTCGGGAACAGCTTTTTCGTTCTCAAAGCATGATCTGACAGTATCAATGACTGTATCACTGACTCCGTTTGCCCACAGAAATTCCTCAAAGTCCAACGGATACATATCTATCACGGTTTCGTATCCGACAGGAACGGAATCTTGCCCCCCTTCTTCGTCTTTCTTATTGCTTTTGCCGTAGCCTTTCACCCCTAAGAGAGACCCTGTGGCAATAACATCGAAACGTCCATCTATATGGAATGACTTCAAGGCCGTCCTTGCTTCTTTACATTCCTGAATCTCGTCAAGGATAATGCAAGTTTTTCCTTCTACAAAGCGACTGCCTTGAATCAAAGCAGAGAGGTTGAGAATAATGGTGTCTACATCGATATTGCCGGTAAAGGCAGACTTCTTATCCGGTTCAAGAATGAAGTTCATATAGACCACACTCTCATAATTCTCCTTTGCGAACTTTTGGACAATGTATGTTTTCCCACATTGGCGAATGCCTTTTATCACAAGGGGCTTCCTGCCAGCAGACTTTTTCCACTCGGACAGGTATGTTTCTATTTTCCTTTTAAGCATGGCTTGCAATATTATTCTTTCAAAGGCGAAGATACACTTTTCCCAACGAATAACCACAAGTACGCACACTTTTTCAAACGAATAAAT
>CAVHBF010000199.1:1416-2186 GCA_963634195.1 Bacteroides thetaiotaomicron
GCAATATGCCTATGGCATCCGTTGAAAGGTTAATGTCGATTAAAAAGGTTAATGCCGGTACAATGGCCGTATGTTCATGTTACTTTCGCAGTCCCAAAAATCAGGAGGACATGACAATGATTAAGAATTTTGCGAAAAGGTCTTTGTGTGGATTGACCGTGATTGCTGCGCTTGCATTGGCATCGTGCAGCTCTGAGAACGAGACCCTGGTGGAGAACAATAACTTGCCCGCTACCATCTCCGCAGATTTCAACAGCCGTTGCTCCGGCAATACGATAAAGTATGTCTCTACGGGTGAGGAATTTTACCGCCATACCGGCTTGCCGGAAACGGATGTGTGTTCCGTGGATGACGTAGGCAATGAGTGGTTTGTGGCATATCTGGACAATGAGTGGAACAGGACAATACGCTCCGTTTCGGACATTACGCAACTGCCGTTGAACGTAAGGAAGACGTTGGCAGAGGGTTATCCGGAGGCCGTGGCAGCAGGGTTTGACGAGGTAAAGGAGGTGTCGCAGAGATACATCGCGGGGACGTACTACGTCTTCCGCTATTTTCAAGATACGCCGCTGGCCAAGAACTGCACGCATACGCTTGTCGTGGACGGTGAGGGGAGGACACTGAAAGAGTGTACTTACATGCTGAACAGCATGGAATTTACCCGCCCGTTCGTCACGGACATCAGTTGGATTTCAGCGCATTATGAAGGGGCAACAGTCCTCTGTTACGTCAATGACATGGGCGGTGACGACTATATCGTGCTGCACGAC
>CAVHBF010000200.1:0-2185 GCA_963634195.1 Bacteroides thetaiotaomicron
ATTCGCGGCAAGTACGGCACTCAGGTTCTCTATGAATAATCTGAAGCGCGACGGGGGCGTACTTAATATTCCATTGCCACTTGCGGACTGGACATCAAAACTTCTGGCACCGCCAAGGTAGAACCAGAGTTTCCGCGATGTTCTTATTGCATTGAGTACATGCTTGGAATCCATGTCGTCAGCTTTCCAATAAGAGCAGTTTCTTTTTGACCTCCAGACCGCCGGCAAAGCCGGTCAATGTGTCGTCGGAGCCGATGACCCTGTGGCAGGGGATGATGATGGCGATGCCGTTGGCTCCGATCGCCTGTGCCACAGCCCGGGCTCCCCGCGCGTTGCCCACCCTCCGTGCAGTCTCCTTGTAAGTCCTTGTCTGACCGTATGGTATCTCAAGGAGCGCGTCCCATACTCTTTTCTGGAAAGGGGTGCCGACAGGATGCAGAGGAAGATCGAAAGTCCTGCGATCAAGAGCGAAATATTCGTCAAGCTGTGCTTTCGCCCGCTCTATGACCGGAGACGATTCTTCCTTGAATACGGCGTTCAACAGCCTGACTAACCTGCGCTTGTTCCGCAGGGCGCACGGCCTTTCGTTCCAGTCGCAGAGACACAGTCCCTCGCCGACCGACCCCAGAACGATTTCTCCGCAAGGAGAGTCATAGTACTGAATATGGATCTCGTCCATCATCATATTCACTCATAAAAGTGCTTTCAGGGCAAACCACAGCACGGGTATCAGAAGGGATGGCAGCAGGTTGAGTGTCTTGCAGTCCTTGAGGCCAAGCAGCGACAGGCCGCTGCCCATGATGAGCAGACCGCCCACGATGAGCAGTTCATTCATCAGCGCATCGCTCACAGCCTGGCTTGACATCAGTGCCACCACGTAAAACATACCCTGCCACAGGAAAAGCACCGGGGCCGCCAGCAACATGCCGATGCCGTACGTGGAGGCAAAGACCACGGCGGAGACAAGGTCCAGCGTGGCATTGGTAAAAAGCAGCGTGTTGTCGCCCTTCAGCGCGCTCATAACCGGTCCCAACATCGACAACGGTCCTATGCAGTAGAGCAGCATGGCCGTTATAAGTCCGTCGGCAAGCGAAGTGGAGCCCTTGGCTTCCTTGATGCGTTTGGCTGTGCGGCGGTCTATCAGGCGGCGGAAACGGGCATCAATGTCCAGAGCCGTTCCCACCACGCCGCCCAACGCTATGGCTATGATGAACAGCACGGGGTACTGGCTCTCGTGCATGTGCGAGACTGTGGCGTTCAGACCGATGGCGATGGAGGCCAGGCCCAATCCGTCGTAGAGCACACGGCGGTACTGCTCCTTCACTCCACGGTGAAGCACCGTGCCGACTATCGTGCCGATTATTATGGTGCAGGTGTTTACTATGGTTCCCAACATATCAGTGGACAAATGTACACAAAATCCATCGGAATCTTGGAAGCTGTTTAAAAATGGTTCCCGAATTTTATTATGCGGGATTTTCGTGGGAGGTCTGTAATCCATGAGAATGTTCCCGCTTATATTCCAAAGGCGACATCCCATAAATCTTACGGAAAGACTTGACAAGGTGACTGGAGTCCGAATACCCCATCTCATACGCGATCTCCTTGACGGTCATCTTGCTGTTCAGCAACAAGTCCTCCACCTTCCTTATTCTGTTTCTTGCGACATATTGCCGTAAGGTTTCCTGAAAATTCCGTTTGAAAAAACTCCCTGTATATTTCGGGGAGAGATTGAAAACCTTTCCGAGGTTTTCAGCGCTCAGTAAATCCGGTTGATGAATATGTTGCTGTATGTATTGCAGCATATACATGGAACTGTTTGTCTCTCCTGTCCGGAAATTCTTGAAAGATGAGTCGTGGGCAATGTTCCGGGCCACAATAACAAGAATGCTGTCAATCCACTGCCGCAGCAGATAATTGGTACCTTCTTGTTTGGACTCCTCCTCACGCCTTATGAAATCAAACAAGTGGAACACAATGTCTTCGTCCTGACTGTCCAACAGTATCTCCGCTTGCCGGCTTGGGGAGCGGAACACCTCGGCGATGTATTTCCCGATGTAGTCCTCCACATAATGGATCACAAAGCGGATGAACACATACTCGCTATGCGTGTCTATCGTAAAGCAATGGGTGGTTTCAGGAGGGACGAGAAACAATGAATGGGCATGATAGGAGACTTCCTGCA
>CAVHBF010000201.1:0-2184 GCA_963634195.1 Bacteroides thetaiotaomicron
TCTCTGCGGCGTATGTCTCGTTTATGAAGAAATACTACCACCTGCATGCGGAGTATCTGGAATCTATTGGCAGAGGCTTCTGAATGTGTCGCTCGGGGAGCACGGATGGTGTCACTTTGACGAGAAAAATCGACAAGAAAAGTCCCCGAAAGGGTTGATGTTATTGGATTTTAGTTGTATCTTCGCTGTCTTGGAGAGTTCGTATTTGTTGTTTTTGCGTCACGCGTAATTCAGGTGTGAGTTCGCGAAATAAAAACGATTTGTAAGATGAAGCAGCTTGAGATAAAGAATGTAGGTCCTATAATGACGATGAAGATAATGCTGAACCGCTACAATGTCTTCATCGGCAAGCAGAGCAGTGGCAAGAGTACCATTGCCAAGATTATCAGCAACTGCATGTGGATGGAGAAGGAGATTGCCACTCATCCCTATAATCCTGTGGAGAACTACGCGTCTTCTTATCTCGACAGTCTGGTGTCGTTCCACAACATGGAGGGCTATGTCAGGCAAGATTCCTACATTCGGTATGATTCCGACTATGTGACCATCGTATATGAAAAAGGTAAGTGCCACATCACCAAGAAAGAGAAGGTCAACCAATATCTTAGGAAGAAGATACTCTACATCCCTGCCGAACGCAATGTGGTGGTGTATAGCGACAGCATAGGCGGCAGCGGCAACTTGCGCAGCTTTGCCGCCGACTGGCAGAGTGCTCGCGACTTCTTCGATGAGCGGCACCAGCAGACAGTGCTGAACCTTGGTGTGCGGTACTACAAGAGTGGCGAAAACGGCAAAACCATAAACCACATAGCCTCGACATCAGAGAATGGCGGCTACGACATTGACCTCAAGAGCGGTTCGAGCGGCCTGCAGTCGGTGATTCCAATCACTGCGGCTGTTGATTTCTACACGGGAGGCTTTTATGCTCAGGGCAATCAGGAGCGGCTGATGAAGTCTGACGACAAGTATGGCGTGCGCAAGCTGGTGGAGTATTATGTGAAGACACATAAAATAACGAAGGCCGACCGGCAGAATGATGCCATCATCAGCATGATGAACGAGGTGACCGGACTTGTAAGCACAGATTCTACCAGCTTCGTGATTGAGGAGCCCGAGAGCAACCTGTTCCCGGAGACTCAGTATGCACTTGTGAACTTTATCATTAAATGCACCGAATATGGGAATCGCCATCATGAGGCGACCATCACCACACATAGCCCGTATATACTTTCAACCCTGAATATTCTGCTGCTTGCAGGCAGATTGATGGAGACGGGGCAGTTCGCCGGGCAGGTGAAGGCGATAACGGATGGCCGGTTGAAGGTCTCGGATCTGTCGGCGTGGTCGGTGTCGGGAGGCAAGGTGTCCTCCATTATGGATAAGAGTACGGATCTCATCAGTGAGAACTACTTGGATACCGTGTCCGACGTGCTCGCAGGCAAGTTCAACGAGCTGTACAGGATTTTTCTTAATACATTGAGGAAGGGGTAGCTATGGCAGCGCTGCGAGACATTTTGCAAAAGATAGACACGGCATATCCCGGTTCGGGCCGATGGGTGACGCACTCGG
Organism: Bacteroides thetaiotaomicron; assembly: GCA_963634195.1. GTDB lineage: Bacteria > Bacteroidota > Bacteroidia > Bacteroidales > Bacteroidaceae > UBA6382. The sequence goes on from CAVHBF010000201.1 coordinate 1,570, forward strand.
CAAAAACGGAGCATATCGTGGATGACGCAGTGCAGGGGAGTATCTTTACCTCAGCGGCTGCTCTTCCTGGATTTGATGTCCTGAACCCAATGGGGAGAACTTTCGCCCTGATACAGATTGACGACAAGTTGCTGCCACAACAGCCGGGCGGTCAATGCGACTGTGCCTTCGTGTATGACGGGAGTTTTAACTTGCTGGAGTTCAAGACGAATGCGATGTCGTTTAACAAGAGGACTGTGCGTAATACTTACAGAAAAGCAACAGACCAATTGAAGAATACGATAGGCAGGTTCTTATCGGCAGGTGTAGATGTGAGAATGCTGGCGGGTGATGCCGAGGCGCATATCTGTTTCAACAACACCTATCCCCGCAAGAAGGCGTCGGAAATGAGCCGTTCGATGAGGTTTGCCATGAATACTGGTGGTGTGGGGCTTTTCTTTGAAAGCAGCAAGAGCTTATAGCGTGATATAGGTACTACATAGAGGTCATTATGCCGGAGAAGATCAAGCTCTGTCTCGAAGCAGAGGGAGTCTATGCGAGTGAGCCTTTGTGCAATTCTTAAGAGCCATAGCCGTTCTACCTTTGTCAGAAAAAAGAAATGATGACAAAGGAAGA
>CAVHBF010000202.1:0-2173 GCA_963634195.1 Bacteroides thetaiotaomicron
TCACAGATGAGGAAAAAGAATATGTAGAGAAATTCAACCGAAGAGAATACGTCCCGGAATTACTCTTTGACGACACTGACATCGTAGAGCGTGTAAAATCGCATCCAATGGCTCTTTGGAAAACGGGCCAACACTGATAATGCATAGTTATCTCGCTGTCTATTTTTGTCTATCATTTCCTTTATTTGCAGGTATTGAAATACATTCCAAAAACAGACGGATACATACAACCCGCTGATTATCAATACAGATTATGTTTGAGAAGACCAAGTAGTCTAAGGTAGACAACTTACAAATAGGTAGATAGACAAAATGCGTGCGACTTTTGCGAGTCGCACGCATTTTGCGTTTAATAGAGTTCTTTTCCATCGGCAGCGAGATTTCTCCTGCACTCAAAAATCATACTGGGGCTACGTTGATTCGTGTGGGTAATGGACATATCAATTAGCCAAAAAAAGACTTATGAACCTTCCGTAGCCTGCGCTCATAAGAGCCGACATGTGAAACGCCGCATAAGTCTCTGCCGCAAAGGTAATGACAAATTACCAAAACGCAACATAGCACGGACGAAATCTTGGCGGAGACACCATAAAAAAGGACAGACAACTGTCCAGCGAGGTTCACACAACCCCATTTAGGAATCAGAAGCCTGTCCTTTGCAAAGGTAAACATTATAGTCCAAAAAACAATCAACATGGACAAGAAGCCCACAACTCTTTCTGTGCTGACAAATACAATATCCACGAACTCAACGAGGCGTTCCCCTCGCTACTCGATGAGAACGGTGAACGAAAACCGTTCGAACGCTTTTTGAACGATGTTCGAAAGATAGACAAGACCTACAACTCCAACAACCTCCGTGCGGAGTACAATTTCGTGCAGTCGTCTGCCGAGATGGCTGCCAAATGGGAACAGTTCGCCGAGGACGGCGACCGCTACAACCTACAGTACCGCACGGCAGGAGACAGCAAGGTGCGTCCGGAACACGCCGCGCTCAACGGCGTTACGCTTCCACCATCTGACCCGTTCTGGGAGGAGTACTATCCGCCCAACGGCTGGAACTGCCGGTGTACCGTGGTGCAGGTGCGCAAGTCAAAATACCCTGCAACACCGCACGACGAGGCAATGGTGCTCGGCGAGGAGGCGTTGCAGCGCGACACAAAGGGCATCTTTCATTTCAACCCGGGCAAGGAGGAGAAGTCCGTGCCCGACTACAACCCCTATACCATATATACCATACGGCGGTGCCGCGACTGCGACATCGCTAAGGGGAAAATAAAGTTGGCAAGGTTCATTCCCGAAAATGAGTTGTGCGCTGCGTGCAAATGCTTACGGTCATGTTACGAGTCAAGTCAATACACAACTGATAAAACCTATGGCGAGCGGTTAGAAATCAGTGTACAAGCTGACCAAACAGAAGTACAAGAAAACACACGAGCAGCTCATTCCCTTTTGTCATCATTCCCCAAAATGAATATGCAAATAAGGAAGCATGTATATGAAGACGGTGTGAAGAATCCTGAATATTATCAATGATAATATAGCAGACAGAAAAGGCATAAAATCTCCCAATGGTGTATCCTCTGGTTTTAACAAAGCCATTAAACAAGGTTGTTCTGTGGTTGTCATTGATTTGGATAAGCACCCGGATAAATTCAAATATCTTCCCCGCATCAAACTGGCATCGGCTATAAATAACCGGCACATGGACTTTGAGAATGGTACAATAAGCGAGTGCTACGTTATATACAACGACAAAGCCGTCAAAATCACAGCCGACTTTTTCTCAGGCGACACGAAACAGACAAAGGAAAAGATCAAGGCTGAATTAGAAAAAATAATAGGTGACCGAAGCCACCTATTATAGTGTGAAAGGAAAGCTTGAAGTTATCGCGCCGTATCTTCGACATTCACACGCCACAAAGTTAATAACAAATCCTCAAAACACAACATATTATGAACAAAATTTTCTCATTTCTAAGCCAAAGCAACCGCTACAAGCACCTTGTCGGAGGTCTGATGGTCGGTTTGTGCGCCTTGTCGCCATGGACGGCAGCCTATTCTGCCGTCATTGCAGCCTCGTGTCTCGAACTCAAAGACCGTCTCCATGGTTGCCCTTGGGACTGGATAGACTGGCTCTGTACTGCATTCGGTGGCATCATTGCTATGTTAT
>CAVHBF010000203.1:0-2142 GCA_963634195.1 Bacteroides thetaiotaomicron
GCTGGAGGCCGAGGAACAGCGTGCCGTCATATTGATTCTGCAGGCAATGGCGGAAATTATCAGACCGCAAATACCTATGATGCTGGACGGGTTGGCTTTTATCGGGAAGATAGACTTTGTCAGGGCAAAATCAATCCTTGCAGACAAGATGGATGCGGCAGAGCCTGCCGTAAAGGCAGTGGCGACCGTAGACTGGCAGCAAGCCAAGCATCCCTTGCTGCAGATGTCGCTGCGGAAACAGGGAAAGCGGATTGTTCCCCTTGACATAAAACTGACTCCCAAAAACCGGATATTGCTGATATCGGGACCCAATGCCGGTGGAAAGTCCGTATGCTTGAAGACAATGGCGTTGTTGCAGTACATGCTCCAGTGCGGAATGTCTGTTCCGTTGAACGGAAGTTCCCAAACGGGTGTTTTCAACGACATTCTTCTGGACATCGGTGACGAGCAGAGCATAGAGAACGACTTGTCAACCTACTCAAGCCACTTGCAGAACATGAAGAGGATGATGAAAGCCTGCACCGACAGAAGCCTCGTACTGATTGACGAGTTCGGCAGCGGTACGGAACCACAGATAGGTGCGGCAATGGCTCAGGCGATGCTTGATGTCTTTCTGGAGAAAATGACGTATGGGATAATCACAACGCATTTCCAGAACCTCAAATACTATGCCGACAACCACGAGGGGATAGTCAACGGGGCCATGCTGTATGACCGTGGTGAGATGAAACCTGTGTTCGCGTTGCAGATAGGCAACCCCGGCAGTTCATTCGCCGTGGAAATAGCCCGTAGCATAGGCTTGCCCAGACAGGTGATCGATGAGGCTGTGAAAATTGTTGGCGATGATTACATCAAAAGCGACAAGTACCTGCAGGATATCGTAAGGGACAAACGCTATTGGGAGAACAAACGCCTGAGCATACATCAAAAGGAGCGCAGTCTGCAGCAGATGGTTGAGACCTACGAAAGGAGACTTGAAGCCTTGGACAGCGAGCGCAGGAGGTTTATGGCCGAGGCAAAGGATCGGGCGGAGCGTTTGTTCAATGAGAGCAACGCTGTGATAGAAAACACCATACGCTCAATAAGGGAATCGCAGGCCGACAAGGAAGAGACGCGGAGGCTGCGCAACGAATTGAGCGAATTCAAGATGCAGGTTCTTGGCGACGGCGATGCGCCGGATGACAGCGTTGACAGAAAAATTGAGCAAATACGGCAAAGGCGGCAAAACAGGGAAGAACGCAAGAGGAAGCAGACTGCGCCGGAACCTGCCGCAGCAACGGGCAACAGGAAACTCTCTGTCTCTGCAGAAATCAAATCTGGCGATTTGGTGAAGATTACCGGAACTTCAACGGCAGGAAAAGTCATGAAGATAAACGGGAACTCTGCCCTTGTGCAAACGGGCGCGATGAAAATAACAATCAAGCTGCAAAAACTTGAACCTGCGGGCGAGGCGGATTTACAGAGTGCCAGTAATCCGGTAAATTTCATAGGCAAGCAGACGCGCGACTCAATGCGCGAGAAACGTTTGCTGTTCAAACCGGACATAGATGTCCGAGGAATGAACGGTCAGGAAGCTCTTGAAACGGTGATGTACTTCGTGGAAGACGCGATACAGTGCGGCGCGAGAAGAATCAGCATTCTTCACGGTACGGGTACAGGCTATTTGAGGCAGACAATCAGACAATATCTTCGAACAGTGCCTTCCGTTGTTTCGTGCTGTGACGAGCATGTGCAATTTGGTGGGGCAGGAATCACCATAGTGGAGTTGGCTTGCTGAAACGGCACGGCATGGAAAAACAACCGAATTAATATATAGACAAATAGACAAAAGGAATTATGAAACTTAAAATCGCAGTGCTACCGGGAGACGGCATAGGTCCGGAAATTTCTGTCCAGGGAGTAAACGTGCTGAAAGCCGTTGCGGAAAAATTCAATCATGACATAGAAACGGAAACTGCCCTTGTCGGTGCAGCTGCCATAGAATCCGTTGGAAGTCCTTTCCCGGAAGAGACATATAACATCTGCAAGGGTTCTGATGCTGTATTGTTTTCTTCCGTGGGCGGCCCTAAGTACGACAACAATCCGTCAGCCAAAATACGTCCGGAGCAAGGTCTGCTTGCAATGAGAAAACAGGTCGAAACC
>CAVHBF010000204.1:0-2105 GCA_963634195.1 Bacteroides thetaiotaomicron
CTATTATAGTATATGCTAACTTGGAGACCATCATTTTGTTCGCACAAATATTTATAAGCATCAAAAATGCCTTCGTTGTACTTTTCATTTTTCCAAGTCCAATAACTTATGACCAAACTTTGTCCAAAAGATTTACAGTACCGCTTTTCGGATACTCTGTTAATATTTAGATTGTATGCATCTCTTGCAGACCAATTGTCTGAGACTGAAAGATTGTCATCACCGCAAAACAACATGACATCTGTAAATTTTAGTGTTCGCTGTGAATAGCAAATGATGCAAAAAAACATCATTATGAATGTTGTAATAGCTTTCATTTTTTGGATGTATGTAACTAAAAATAACTGTATTATATTAAACTGCTACGATTATTAAACGCATAATATCATTTAGTGTTTTTTTTGGTTTAATTAGAGAATCCTGTTTAGTTTAATAATATTAGTGTCCGTGATTTGGACTATGATTGCTTGACATCATACGTTTTTATATCAATATATTACCATTAACCTGCGCCCAAATCTATTGTGCAGAATTTACTCGCTTGCAAGAAAAATGCAAACTTCTTCATTTGATAGCTCTGCTATGTGTTTTTTAATCATGGTTCGTTTATCTTTCTCATGCACCCACTCGGCACATACGCGGTGGTAACTACCCCAAGGCCTGCTATCTCAATGGCGACACGCTGTTGGCGCTTCGCACGGACCACGCGGCCTGTGATGCCTTTGAATGGACCGGAGGTGACGATGACTTGGTCGCCACTCTTGAAGCGGCATTCCTCGGGAGAGACAAAGAGAATGTTGGGGTCGTATGTGTTGCAGAGGCGGATGAAGTTGTCCATCTGGCGGTCGGGGACGATGAGTGGAGGATTCTTGCCGTCGGGTCTCAAGGCGAAGTGATTGTAGTAGAAGCTAAGGCAGGTGTTGGCAGGGTTGTGGATGGTTTGGTTGAGAGCCGTAGGCGTGGAGCGTACAAAGAGGATGTTGGGTATCAGGGGCTTGGAGACTCTCTGGCGCTTGCCATCAACCATTCTGACCTCATTGTGCATCGGCAGGAAGACCTCGAAACCATAGCCTTTGAGCCATTCGCAGGCCTTCTGTTCGCGACTGTAGGAGACGCGGAGTACATGCCAGCAAGCAGGTTCGCCATGGACATTCCCTACCGACACCCCAGCGGTGGTCTTGCTGGAGATGGTGCGCAACGCTAATTGAGCACTTGGGGTAGGGTTGCCGCCCTGTCGGTTGTCCACATTATTCAACGTGTACGTGTGTATGTGTAAGGATATGAAAAAAGCGTGGGATGCTGTATCCGTTACCCGTCCCACGTTCTGAGGCTCTGGTAATGCCCACTATAGTTGAACGAGCAACACAGAGCCCACGCGTGTATGTATGTCATACCCTTGGCATACCTTATAATAATACAAGGTACGCCGCAGGTTGGTGAATACACACCCATGGACATCTATCGTTGCACCATTCTTGACTATAGTTGAAATTTACCAGATTTCAGAACGTCAAGAACAAGCGTCAGATAAACGCCAATTCCATAATGTCTATGCCCCACAAGAAACTCGCCATGGCAATTGTCCGTTTAATCGTCTGACTTGCAGCCGCAAAGGCCGTGTGCCGAGCAAGCCCCTCTCCTGTCCCCGCAGTGGCATCTGCATTTCTACAACGCCAGCTGGAACGTGAAGTTGTGGTTCATAAGCGCAAATTTAAAAATAATATTTGATACTTGACAACTTTTTGATGGATTTTTTTGCAAGTAGCGAACGGTTATATGTGCTTTTGGGGAGTTGCCGTTGCTACAGAGGAAGCTATTGCTACCTTCCAAAAATATTTTCTCTAAAAGTTGCCGAAATTCGGAGAAAAGTTTTGGTGGAGAACGTTGCCAATCTCTTCAGCCTCATCGGTAAACTGTTTGCGAAATAATCAGAAAAGTGTCGCAATCTCATCTTTTTTGTACTTTTGTGACAGGTTTTAACAAATAAAGACAAATGTGAAGGGGATTATCGTAGGTAGAGAACAAGAGATAGAGAAGCTCGAGAACTACATCGCAAGCCGCAAGTCGGAATTCATTGCCATCTATGGTAGGCGACGTGTGGGGAA
>CAVHBF010000205.1:0-2094 GCA_963634195.1 Bacteroides thetaiotaomicron
AGGAAGTCTATGTAATTGAACACAAACAGAGGAATTCCTTTTGTCTTGTATGTGCCGTCGCCATATATGAGATTAAAGTCTGCGTTCATATTGCGGACACTCACGTCAATGTCTTTGCCGTTGATGACAACCTGGTCAAATGCACCCGGAACAGGCGTGTTAATCTCGTTAAGCAGTCCTTTGTTCAGGTAAATGTCAAAGAAATATTTGTTCGCCAATTTTTTGAGGAACTTGCCATACTCTGCCAAATCACGGTTCTTAAACAGATGGTATATGGTGTAGAAAAGGTAGTTCTTGCGCTGGCGAGGAGTGAAGGAAACTTCAAACATCGACAGAAGTTGCGTCATCTTCTCCTGCAGTCTTCTGTTTTCAGACAGGTTTTGGGGATAACTTGATCTCCCTTCCGACTGCCAATATTGCAATTGCCAAGGGTTGCTCTCGGCAGTGTCGTCCTCGTTGGAATGGTGCACGATATAGTTGTCCAACAGGTATTTCGCTTGAAGTAGATTGAAACAGAACCTTTTGGCAAAATCGCGGTCGGGTTTTGCTTTGTCAAAAGCGTTGATCAGTTCCTTGTCATCGAGGATGAAGGCTGTCGGCTGGAAACCGGTCTCTTCCATTCTCGTTATTTTGAGCACGATGAGCAAGAAGTTCGGAAAATCGATGATGGGTTGGAATATCTTGTTTCTGCTTCTGTCTTCTACGTTTACGTCTTCTTTAGCCTCAGCATTGATGAAGTCTCTCAATTCGCATCTTCTCATTCCTGCCTCTTCGATTTCGGGGAGATCTTCAAATGATTGTCCATAGAACAAGAACTCGTTGAGATTGGTTCCGAAAACACTCTTTGCTTCCGGGTACTTCAGTTGGACGTAGGCATCCATTTCACTGCACGCTTGCCATATATTGGAGAATTTGGTTCTTTCTTTGTCATTGAGCAGTGCAATGAGCTTGGCCTTCACAATCTCATGTTTTTCCAACTGCTCTCCACGCGAATTCATCACCTCGAAATAATGGTTGAGGTCAACGTCTCTTGGCACATTGTAGTGAATGATGTGTACGTTGTTCAAAAGGTATCTGGTGAAAAGGTCTTTCCGTTCGTCACCCACGATCTCCTTGATTGCGGAACAGGCATTGTTGTATCCACTTACGATTCCGGAATCTGTTTCATCGGGATTGTAGTTGGCTCTTTTGTCTTTACTGTCAATCTCGTCAATCTTCCCGATTGTCTTATTTGAACGCTCCCTGGCATGATATTTTAATTTGTTGCTTATCCCGACGTTCAATGCTTTCAATATGAGATACAGTGTAGTCAGACGCTGTTGACCGTCTATCACCTCATATATGTTATCTCCTCTGTTGAAGGAAACAAGAGTTCCTATGAAGTAGGTGTCTTTGTTCGTTTCGCATGCATCCCAAACGTCATGGACAAGTGCCTCTATTTCGTCTTTCTCCCATGCATAGTTGCGCTGATAGATGGGAATTTCGTATTTCACATTTTCCGTACGGAATATGTTACTTATCGACAATTCTTGGATTTGTGGATTATTTCTGCTCATACCGGTACTTCAAAAAAACTGTTTTCTACAAAATAATGGAGATAGTTGGTATATATGCCATCTTCCTTGTTGTCAATATCTTCCGTGTTCGCTTTGACAACATTATGTGGCAATGGCTTGATTCGGTCAGCCAGCTCACTCAATAGTGCTTCGGGGGTACTTGCCTCGGCAATGCTTTTGTACAGATTGAATGAGTTGACCATATCAGGATTACCCATGATATAGTTTTGGGCAGACCACCATCCTAAATTGGCATATTGGGCGCGAAGCGAGTATGCCCAGACAAAATCCATGACGAGAAACTGCTCAAAGAGGTCAAGGTTCTTGTTTGTTGGTTTCTCGGGGCAGAATCTGTCGACATAGAGTAGTGCCGCCAAATCAAACAGTTTCCTTGTGATTCTGTTTCCCGTGCCGTTCCGGTATTTGCGTAAATCGAGTGTCTGAACGATTACATTGCCGTTGACAAAGTAACCGACATATTTGTCATTGTTCTGAATGTCTTTCAAAATACTGAAATAATGGCTCGTATAGTCAAAGA
>CAVHBF010000206.1:0-2048 GCA_963634195.1 Bacteroides thetaiotaomicron
GTTGACAGCATTCGTTAACGGAATCTGCATGAATATGGAGCCGCCACACCAGACATTTTTCCTTGCTGATGTTCCATGTGAGGAAATTGGGGCAAACAAACCACGCCCTTCTCGTGTTCCAGACTCGGAGGGATAGACAAAACAAACAAAAACAGCAGTTCTACTTGTTGGGCTGCACTTTAAAATTTCGTATGAACATGACACTAATGATGCTGAAATCAAAACTTGCGAATCCAAAACAAAAGGACTTCATGCGCCATCTGTTTACATTTGCAATCATATCGTTCTCTTTGTTTTCGCCCAAGGAGTCCAGTGCACAGGGCGTGACAGGAGAACCTTTCAACCTGCAGATTGAAAGTGTAGACAATATCAGGGAAAGCTACAAAAAATACGCACATATTGATTTGGTATATGGAAATCCGAATCAAGATGCCAAGGGCTTTATGGTTGTTGTAGAGCCTTATCCGGAGAGAGCGTGGGCAGACGTTCTTCACACCAAAAAAGTGCCCGGCAACAATTTCAGGGTATGGATAGAGGCTCGCCGATCCAGTCCAAATGGAAGTGGATGGAAACGCTTTGGCCTTTTCACGTCTGATACCCAGACGCTCCAATTCTTGGATATACACAGAAAAGACAAATCGGCTTTTTGTCTTTTTATTAGCACAGATGAACTAACGGAGCGATTCCCCGATATGGATGCATTTAAACTCGAGCTGAATTTCGCCCGCTCTCTCACTGCCATATGGCCATCGGGAACGGCAGACCCGGTTGCTCATCCCGGCCGGGTACAATATTGGACTTTGTACTTCAGCCAGCCTTTTCTGAAAAATGAAGCTGTTTGGTCAGAAGATGCTGCGCTGTATATGGATGAAAATCCTCAGAAGGAGTATTATTTTGGCGAGGTAGGGGACGATGCCGGTTGGTTTTTCAATATGAGTTATGTGGGAATATATAATACTATCAGACTACTGAATTCTATCAGAGGAAAAGGGGACATCAACGACAATCACTATGTTATTTTAGCATTCTGGAAGGACAAGGCTCATAAGATACCGTTGAATATTGAATATTGCAAGGACAACCTGCGGATTGGAGCCTTCTCGTGGCATCCCGAAGATATGCAGACAGACCGCAATTATGTTGCATATCCCCATAAAGGGTTTGGCGACTGGTCTTTATTCGTGCCATGGCGTGCTATTGATTATTGGGCCAGGGAAGGTATTAAAGCCACCAAGGACAACCATATATGCTATGGCTACTATACGCTTACCCTAAGCAATGACGGCAAGACATCTGCAACCAGCGACAAGTATCATTATCAAGGTGTTATAGCTCTGGACATTGAGGTGTCGGAACCAGAACCACAGGAAACAAAAGTATCTCCAACACACAGCCATATATGGGAATCAGATACTAGGCATAAAGGTGTACGCAGCGTGCCTGTTGGGGGAGGATGCACAAAAGAATTTGAGGAAAAATGGATTGGGACTCGTTGTAAAACATGTGGACAAAAAGGTTCCGGACACATATCGATTTATTTGCCCATAGGCGACCGTTGCATACGGCATAATATGGAAGAAGTTGGCAGAAACCTTGTTGACAAGTTCAGAAAGGTTGGAGGTGCTGACAACAATGCCATTATTGAAACAAAAGTTTTTGACGTGAAGTACAAATGCCAGAACTATTGTTGCAGTTATACGGATGAAAGGAGAGAATATGACAGTGATACAACTGTTGTCAGCCCACCACTTCCGCCGCCATCGGCTAAATGCCCTCCTCACGATTGGCTTTATGGGTCTGCCAAATGGGGAGCTGACCAGATTCGTCGTGAGAAGGTCACCTTGCCTCCGTATGACGGAGATTCAATAGCCCTGTTGCTTGATTCTGTCAATATTGAGATGAACAGAACAGGTGCATACACATATCTTTCCAAACTGCCAGTTAGCCGGCAACAATGGTTAGACGTCAACCGCGACAACAACTATTTGGGCTTCTTAAAAGAAGATGCCGGATTACTTACGAGTGTCACTTATCAGGAGGTCTTTAAC